>CAZEZE010000456.1:0-2231 GCA_964516445.1 uncultured Chitinophaga sp.
GATTGTCCTTTAAACCGTTGGTGGATAAACGTTGCGAATATTCAAATTATTTCAGCTAGACCCAAACATCATTCCAAACAAGTGTGGATAAGTGCGAACTTGATAATGCTTTAACAATTTCTTGTTAAATAACGGGCAGCTGTGTTAGGGAATGGCCTGTTTCGCGGTTCACCAGGCGACTCCGGTCTTTTGCCTAATATTGCAGCCGATTATGTTCACATCAGAAACACAGGTTAGGGTCCGCTATGCTGAGACCGACCAGATGGGTGTAGTTTACCACAGTAACTACTTTCCCTATTTTGAAACCGCGAGGGCGGAGTCGATCCGGCAGATGGGGTATACCTATGCTGATATGGAGAGAATGGGTGTCATTATGCCGGTAGTGGATGTACACTGCCGCTATCTTCGCCCGGCCAGGTATGATGACCTGCTCACTATTAAAACCTCGCTCAAAGAATTGCCTGTACATCATAAGATCGAGTTCCACCACGAGGTATTCAATGAGGCCCATGAATTGCTTGCCGTCGGGAAAATTATTTTATACTTCATGGAGGCAAAAGGTATGAAGCGGACGGTGATGCCGCCGGAACTGATGGAAAAACTGCAGCCTTATTTTACCTGATAACCGCAAAGTGAAACGACAGTTTCGCAACTATATTCTGTGTAAAACCGGTTAATTTTACCCGATGGATCAATTCGAGGAACCCAGGAATGAAATGAAAGATGATTCAGGCATCGCCCCGTCGGAATCCATTTTCACGTATCCTCCTAAGTTTGAAAAAGCCGAGGTTAATCCCGCGAATATCTGGCTGCGATCCCTGGTAAGCCTGGCCCTTTATTTATTGATCGGCTATTATATTTTTCCCAGCTACAATATCCTGCTCCTGATCACCCTGATCGTGCTGATCCATGAACTGGGGCATTTTGTAGCCATGAAGCTCTTCCGGTACAACGACCTGGGCATTTTCTTTATACCGTTGCTCGGCGCCTATGTTTCCGGGACAAAAAGAGAGGTCTCCCAACGGGAATCCGCCATAATCCTGCTGGCCGGTCCGCTTCCCGGAATTGGGATCGGGATCTTATTTTATTTCCTCTGGCAAAGCGACCCCTACGAAGGGGGCATTGCGGGAATATCCTATTATACTATCTCCATCTTGTTTGTTATCCTTAATCTTTTTAACCTGTTACCGGTTTACCCGCTGGATGGCGGACAATTGCTGAACCGTGTGTTCCTGAACGAGAACAACTGGCTGAGCCGGGTCTTTATTTTTATTTCCATCGGTTTGCTCACCTGGTTTGCCTGGAAAAGCAATTTTCCGGTACTGTTCATATTCCCGCTGATGATGGTACTCCGGCTCTTCGGGGAAAGAAAATTGACATCGATCGAGAAAAGGATCGAAGCGGAAGGGATCAACACCGACCTTGAATATAAGGACCTGCCCGATTTGGACTACTGGAAGATCCGTAAAATCCTAATACAGGAATATCCTCCTTTCAAGGATGTCCCTCCTACCCCGCCCTACGTATATGATGAAAAGGAGGAAAAGATCATGACCACGATCGAGGGCCTGCTCCATCGTCACTTGCTGCAGGATATACCGCTCGCCGGAAAGATTTTCATCTTTCTTTTATGGGCCGCAGCCATCGCATCGCCCTGGCTGCTGAATATGGATATGAGTTTTTTCAGGCGGTTCGGATTATAAATATCCGGCGCTTACTGCTATTTCTTTTTATCTTTCCTTCCTCAAAACGCCTTTATGAAATCACTCTTCCTGTTTGCCGCTGTATGGCTGTTGATCAGTTGTAATTCCGGTAAAAAAGATAATACCGGAACGGTCACAAAGAATGACAGCACTGTAACCGCACCCCCTGCCGACACTGTTCCGTCGGCGCCGGACGCGCCCACCGGAAAGATCGACATAGAAAGTTTCGGGGATATTAAATTGGGACAGCGCTATAGTGACGTACTGAAAGCTCTTGGAGAGCCCGATACAAAATCAAAGGCGGAGGAATGGGGCGCCGATGGGCTTATGCATGAAGACTGGGCCTGGAAGAATAAAGGGCTTGTACTGAATCTCTCCTCCGAAAAATCATCCCGGGAAGCAACGCTTACTGTGTTTTCTATTACGGCCAATGCTCCCTGCGCGTTTAAAACCCGGGCCGGAATGGGCATCGGCAATACGGCTGCAGATGTACAGGAAGCCTATAAAAGAGATATCAACCCGGAAGAA
>CAZEZE010000457.1:0-2228 GCA_964516445.1 uncultured Chitinophaga sp.
AAAGTAAAAGCCTGTTCCAGGTCTTTATTTTCGGTATCACAGGTCATTTTGATCTGCCGCCAGCAGGCGTCCTCACTCACGGCTGCTTCCAGTTCGCTGGAATCCTTCAGCCATTGCTCCAGTTCGGCCGGCGAGCCGATCTTTCTGTCTTCCAGGTCCCGGAAAAAGGGTTCGAGGCCCGCCCAGTCTTTTACAACGAAATCATCAGGCAAAAAATGCCGGGGTAGTTTTTTTATGTCGGCGCTGTACTGCATAATCTGAAATTTTGAAATCAAAAAGCCAACCGCAATTATGTTGGGCTGGCTCGCAGCTCGTGGCTGCCAACTCAAGGCTTATTTTTATTCAGCTTTCTTCTTCCTCGTAACTTTTTTCTTCAGTGTTTCTTCCGCCACTGTCTCTTCCTTCACTTCTTCTTCCGTTGCTTCTTCCTCCGGAAGTTCACTGAGCTTTATTTCAATATTGTTCTTTTTCAATTGCTCGAACCACTTCACCATTTTTTTCATATCACTTGCATATACCCTTTCAAAATCCATGTCAGGGTAAACTTTTTGAAAATATTTTTTAACTGCGGCCGCATCCTTGTCATCAGGCAGTTTTCCGCCTGCCTTTTCCATGGCATGGAGAACATCTACCAGGTTCACATTATCACGGACCGTATAGATCTCAATGCTTTCAAGGTGTGAGAAACTGTGGATTCGGCTGGAAACAAACCGGGTGGTCTGGTCTTCCAGGGAGCGCACAATGGCGCCGTCGGTCTTGCTGTTGATCAACTCAAATAGGCCGGGCAACCCGGTTATGGCAACTAGTTTACTGTATTCCATATAGTAATAATTAATTCAGGGGCTGCAAGATACTTGAGTTCCGGCAAACTGTCAGCTCAAAAAAAATTCCCCGGTACCGAACGTTTTAAGCTTTTTTGGCGTCATAATAACCGAAAAAGCAATATTTTATCCAAAAAACAGATATGAATAAATTAATCATTACCGCCGTTGTCTCCCTGGTCTTCATTAGCGTTGCTTCTGCACAGCCGGGTGGTATGCGTCGCACTCCGGAGGAAAGAGTGGCAGCTATACACCAGAAACTGGACAGTGCCTTTAAAATGGATCCCGTTAAATTGGCCAACCTTGACACCGCCCTGGTAGCTCTTTATAAAGCGCAGGATACCAAGCGCCAGGAACTCATGGCCGGGGGAATGCCCGACAGGGAAACCTTTATGGCTGAAATGAAAAAGTATACCGATGCACAGGATGAGATCATGAAAGCCGTGCTTACGGAAGAACAATTCGGGATCTGGAAAGAAAAGATCCAGCCAGCTATGCGGCCTCAACGACAAGGTGGCGGTGGCGGCCCCGGTTCCGGTGGCGGCAATCAGTGATTTTTTTAAACTTTTTAATAACCCTTCTGCCGTAAGGTGGAAGGGTTATTTATTTTAACTTGTTGTGTGGCCTGATAAGCTGACCGGCGGACAGCAAACATCCCGGTTAAAACTGTCTTATAAAGTACTAAACTGAAACACATGAGAAAATTGTTCTTTATGGGCAGCCTGATCTTTTTCGGGTTATCCGTGTTTGCACAGAAACCCTGCTCCAAACCCGAATTCCGGCAGTTTGACTTTTGGATCGGGGAATGGGAGGCATTTGGATTGAAGGGACAAAAAGCCGGCGACAGCAGGATCAGCCTGATTCTCGACAGTTGCGTTATTTTGGAAGAATGGACCAGCGCCAATGCACAGCAGGGATTGATCTATACGGGGAAAAGCTTTAACTCCTACAATGCAGCTACCCGGCAATGGCAGCAGACCTGGACGGATAATACCGGCAATACAACAGAATTTCTAAGAGGTGAAGGCGGCGAAGGAAAGGTCATCCTTTATGCTGATCGTGTAACCGGACCCAAAGGTGAAACCTATAAACGAAGGCTGACCTTCACCAAACTTGATAATGACAGGGTACGGCAGTTTGGTGAACTCAGTATGGACGAGGGAAAGACCTGGACCGCTGAATACGACCTGGAGTACCGGAGGAAAAAATGATGTACAGGCAATTTGGGATACTATGCATGGCAGCTCTTTGCTGGATGGGTTGCCAAAGTGGGAAAAAGGATTCCTATTTTTCCGGAACAGTAGATTACGCGTATTCCTACAGCAGCGATTCACTCAACGCTGATTCCCTGGCAAAAGGCAGACCCTCAAAAAGCAGATTTTCCTATGATACGACAGGATATCAAAG
>CAZEZE010000458.1:0-2228 GCA_964516445.1 uncultured Chitinophaga sp.
TCTTCATCAAGAACAAAGATGGTATTTTTATAGGGGGACCGATGATTTCTCAGGAAAAAGGGTGCCATCCGTTCCCGCCTCTGTAATAACGCTGCTGGCAGATATTTATTCATGTGCCGGTGTTTACCTGAATGCAACGTACTACGGCGCCTCCTCCATTTATATGAACGATGCCAATAGCGCGAAGGCTGAACCCTATCATTTACTGGGTTGCCGGGCCGGGTGGAAAAGCACGCTCAGCAAGTCGCGGATAAGACTGAATATTTATGCGGGCATCGATAATCTCCTGGATGAAACCTATAGCCTTGGCAATGATATCAATGCAGCGGTCAATCGTTTTTACAACGCTGCTCCGGGCAGGAATTATTACGCAGGCGTTTCCTTCCAGTGGATCAGGCCGGCTGTTAAACAATAAAAGTTAGTATTTCATCACCGGGCAGGCAAGACTGCTGCTTTTATTTCCAAGCCTGTAAATGGCACCGACCATGATGGAGTGATAATGGTCGCCCTGGTCCGGGTTAACGGCCTTGCTGAAACCATCCAGGTAGTCGGTAAAGGGAAAACGTAAGGTTGATTCCACGTTCACTGCGAAACTTTCAGACAGGTTATATCGTATCCCGACCCCGGCGGGAACAACGACCCTGAAACGCGGGAGGGATTGTTTATCATCTTCGGCCAGTTGCGCAGCGATCTCCGTTGCATTGGCGAAATAGGCCGCATTAAAATCGCTGTGATCACTTCTTATATTAAAGAAAGCAAATCCCACACCCCCGAAAAGATAGGGTGAGAACCCTTTGCCCTCATAATTTTTACCAAGAGGGTTCCAAACCAGTTGTGGTGAAACCTCGGCCAGGGGAGTCCGAAACCGGAATGCCCTTTCTTTACGGAATTCAGGGTTGTCATATTTTGTTTCATCGCCCCTCAGTCCGCCAAAAGAAGTGTTCACCCGCAAAATAAAGGACCCGGAAAAAACCCGGCCTGCCGACAATACCAGTCCCGGGCGAATGTTTCTGAAAGAACCGAGCGGATTTGGGGTAAGATCACCCTGGTAAACAAAACCGGCCAGCCCCGCCCCTATCTCCAGCATATGGGGGTGTTTCTGGGCGAAACCCGTTACAATAATGCTATTCATCAGCAAAGCGGAAAGCCATATCCTCTTCATGTTAGTATACATAATTGTTCATTTCAGCCAATGCCAGGCAAAAGCTGTTGGTTAGGAAAAAAGATCGTGGTGGTTCGGGGTGGAGCTTATCCGTCAACGGCTACGACCGGGAAACAGTATGCTTCAGTTGTTAAATGTTCCCGGTAAATTTTTTAGAATTGCTTCATGAGGTAATCACAATGACAGACCCGGTAAACACTGCAAAGTTTATTCCGGAAATGAAAAAAACGGGTTGTAGCAAAAAAAAGATACAGAATTCAATGAAATGGGAAATGTCAGACCTGTTCACCCGTATCCTTATTTGTTTAGAGGGTAACCTATCGGGCTAAGTGATACATTTGTAAAAACAAGGGCTATGGAGTTCAACCTGCAGGAGTTTATAACACTTAGTTTTACGCTGTTTGCGGTGATCGATGTGGTGGGTTCGGTACCCATGCTGATCACGCTTAAGCAAAAAATGGGCGATATCATTGCATGGAAAGTGACCCTGATCTCCGGCGCGCTGATGGTATTGTTCTTTTTTATCGGCAAACCCTTCCTTAACGTGCTGGGGGTGGATATCCGGTCCTTTGCCGTGGCGGGTTCTATCGTCATTTTCATTCTTGGATTGGAAATGATCCTCGGCATTGAATTTTTCAAAGCGGAAAAAGGGGCCCCTTCAGGTACGGTCGTCCCGATCGCTTTTCCCCTGATCGCAGGCAGCGGAACCCTCACAACCATTATGTCGCTAAAAGCCACTTTTGAACGCACCGGCAAGGACGAATACATGATCCTCCTCGCCATCCTTGCCAATCTTGTTGTAATATATATTGTACTCCGCTCGCTGAACCTGATCGAAAAAGTGCTCGGGAAGGCAGGTTTATTGGCTGTCAGAAAGTTTTTTGGCGTAATTTTGCTGGCCATTGCCGTGAAGGTGTTTGCTACTAACGCCAGTGGATTGATTAAGTAGTCGGGAGTCGGGAGTTCGGAGTCGGGAGTCAAAGACTCTGAAATTGCAGGTTCTGACTTCGGACTCAAGACTCAAGACTCCAGACTCAAAAAGGCCTCGTAGTACAATGGATAGTAT
>CAZEZE010000459.1:0-2228 GCA_964516445.1 uncultured Chitinophaga sp.
GAAGCGAATCCGCGCGCCTCGCGCACCACCCCCTTTATCGCGAAAGCCTATAACAAACCCTATCTCAATTATGCGACGAAGGTCATGCTGGGAGAAATGAAAGTGTCGGAAATACCGGAAGAAAAAATTCTCGACGGTTTCGCCATCAAGGAGCCCGTATTCAGTTTTAATAAATTCCCCGGGGTGAACAAGGAACTCGGTCCCGAAATGAAATCGACGGGAGAAGCCATCCGTTTCATCAAAGATCTCCGCGATCCCTATTTCCGGCAATTATACAAGGACCGGAGTATGTACCTGAGTAAATAAAATAAAGGTATTCCCTTATAAGAATAGAAAAACCCATCACAGCTTATCACTGCCGATGGGTTTTTAAAGTTTAATGGCTAATGGTATTGATCAGGACCCTCAGTTGGTTTTGGTCGTGGTACCGGTTTTGGTAAGATGGTGGCTTCCAATATTTTTCCGGTACAAGCCAAAATTAATCCGGGGTCAGGGCAGGGCCGTTTCTTATTTTTCCTAAAATTTGGGCTACTTCAGGACAAGTAACTAACATAATTATTATATCTATTTAATTATCAAATTTTTATTATAAATAGAAATTTGTTTTTAATTGTAGCATCTTTCCCTATTTTTATATTATTCCTTCCGCTATTCTATTAACCGGTCAACTAATTTGAAAACAAGCTCCGATTTTCTCTGGCGGCTGATCCGCTCCCTGACCCCGGGCGAAAAGCTTTATTTCAAACGGAATTATGCCGGTTACGGCGGAAAGGAAAGCCCGGTTTATCTCCGGTTGTTTACTGCGATGGCTTCGCAGAAAAAATATGATGAAGCCGCCCTTCTCAAGAAATTACACCCGGGACTGTCCAAAAAAAATTTAGCCTTCCAGAAAAATTATCTCCAGCGGCAGGTGACCGAAGCGCTGGTGCAATATGACAACCGGGATCATCCCATGCACCGGATCTACCAGCAGGTCCTGCTGATCCGCGTGTACCGTAAAAAAGGTCTGCCCGACGAAGCGCATGCTATCTGGAAAAAAGCGGTGGTGGAAGCCCGCCGGTCGGAATCCTTTGCCATGCTGAACCTGCTGAAATCGGAATTCGAGAAGCTCGTGCTGTTCAGCAACCTGCATACGCGGTATGATGAACTCCACACGATTTTCCGCGGAAACATCATTACTTATAATGAGTATGCCGAAATGATCACGCTGCGGGATATCTATACCGAGACCCTGCTGCTGAAAAAGAAAGCCCATTTTGACCTGGACGAAGAACTCAAAACAAGGATCCGGACTTTATTGCAGCGCGTGAATGAAAGCGATAACGAACCCTATGGCCGGTCATTCTGGTTCCGTCATTATTTCCGGATGAACAAAGCCACCCTGCTCTACCTGCTCAATGATATTCCCGCCTCCCTTTCCCTGCTGCAGGAAGTCTGGGCCGACTGGAAATATCACGCTTCTTTCATTTCCTCCGAAGGGGAATTCTATATCGAACTCCTGTATATGATTAATTATGCCGGTATCCTGAACCAGTCGTACGGTTATGTGGAGGAGGTATTCCGCGATCCCATCAATGAATGTATCCGGGAGCCGGTGCAACGGGCCAACTTCGGGATTATCCAGTTCCTGGCCCTGAATAAAATTTATAATAAAACGGCCCGTTACCAGGAGGTGGAAAAACTGGTCCGCTTCATGAAAACCGAATACCGGCAGTGGGAGCCGGTACTGAATTCCGACCTCAACCGGACCACTAATCTTTCCCTGGGCATCGCCTGTTTTGTACTGGAACAGTATAATGATGCCCTGTATTACGTGAAAAGGGGCGTCACCTGGTTCCGCGACGGTACCCGGGAGGAACATTCCGCCATCGCCCATATCCTGCTGTTGCTGATCAGCTACAGCCTGAACAACAGCCGGCTATTCGATGCGCAGTACCGCAGCACCTATTCCTATTTCTATAAACAAAATAAGAAACACCCTTTCGAAACGGCGCTGGTACGCTGCCTGCACCTTACGTTTTACATGAAGGATCCCGCGAAGCGCATCGCGGAATACAAAAAAACGCTGGCCGTATTTGAAAAAAACAAAGACGACGTGGTGCAGCAGATGGCTTTCAGCATATTTAATTACCCCGGCTGGCTGATCAGTAAAGTGCAGCGGATCTCTTACCGGGAATGGGTGGAGCGGAGAGTCCGGCAGGGCGAAGACCTGTTGTCGGCCGTGCCAT
>CAZEZE010000460.1:0-2227 GCA_964516445.1 uncultured Chitinophaga sp.
CCATAATTAATTAAGCTCATACTCATCTAATTTTGTCCCAACACGTATATAGTTACCGATTTTTTTACTTTGGGGAAAGAGGATCCCTTCGAGGGAAATATTCAGCAAGTCGCTGAGGGGATTGATCAGCCCGCTGACCAGTTGTTCATTGGAGCGTTGCCCGCCGGGGATGAAACTGTTCTGGAAGCTGTTGGAGGAAACCCCGCTGTAGATGGAAAGCGGGAGGGCGAATTTACCCGGCTCGCCGATAAAGAGCCGGATCAGCCGGGCCGAAGCATTGACCTGTCCGTTATTGAATATATCGATAAAGCCGCTGCTCAGCACTTCGGGGCGGTACTGGTTCCTGCCGGGACTTATGCGTGCAGTGCTGTCGCGCGGCTGGCCCAGCCCGGCTGTTACCGCCAGGCAAAAAAAGGGGGCAGCAGATTTCGCATATAACTTACCGTTATCGTGAAATCGCAGGCGGCGGTATAGCGGATTCAAGTCAGGACCACGAGCAGCAGGTAGAGGGCCAGGGCCCCGGCGATAAACCAGGCGGATTGCCGGAATTGCCGGCGCTGCCCGGTTTTATAATAATAATACAGCAATACCACCCCGGAAAGGGCCATCAGTCCGTAAGCAATGTTGAGCAGGAGGTCACGCGTGGCGACCGGGAGCCCGGTTCTATTCATGATGATCACATCGGCCAGGAGGTAGACCGAGGAGACCAGCAGCAGGCAGCGGGCGATGGTTTTGATCGTGTTCATAACAGTGGGTTTCCGTTTTAAGTTAGAAAATAAATACCACACCTGCCGTTAAAACAGGTGCGGTATCGTTATGGTTTACCGTAAACGTCTTGCTGTCTTTTTACTGGGCATGCAAACAGTCTTCATAATTGGCGATGCAGACCCGGAAATCATGCCACTGGTCGTTGCTGGCAACCATTTGACACAATAGATCTAATACAACGCCTAGTATTAGCGCAGTTCCAGCCTGAGAATTCTACCAATAATGGTTTAAAAAAATAACCACATCTTGGGTTGCTTTTGTAAACTAACTGTATGAATGCGGACGAAGCAAGAAAAATATCTGCCCAACAAGAGGCTGAAAATGAAAAGAGTCGTAAGGAATATTTAAGTGGCCAGCTAAAACGAATACAAGCCTTAATTAAACAATAAGCGGAAAATGGAGGGCATTTTATTACAATAACAGAAAATTTACAGCCTGAAGTTAAAGAATGGCTTAAAAAGAATGGATATAACGTTCAAGATTTATCTACAACCTACGAACTGGGAGCCACAATGGTCACTTACCCAAACATTTCAATTGAATGGTAAAAAATGTATGGTCTAACAGGTATATAGTCACCTTCTAAATCATTAATTACTTTGGTTCATAAACTGCATTTTTGTATTAGCTTTTGCTAATCGTTTAATCGGAAAGGCAATGGGAAAAAAACATTTTGTTTACGTTTTTTTCTATTGGAAATCAGCTTATGACAGCCCTATTTTTAAATCAGCAATATTGCAGGCAGAATTAAATGCCGTAGCCGGGGGACGTATACTCTCCGGCTTTTTTTAAAAAAATAGGGCTTAGGTAGAAACCTATTGATCTGCTCCCGGAAAATTTGACAATTACGATAGCCCAATAATAATAGTTATTAACCCTTGTACCCCCACCTTGCCTCAGCAGCTTTTTGAGTAATTTCTCTATGTCTTTTAGCTGATAATGCTTTAGCCCTTGCGGGCCACCTTTTTTGCCCCCGAACTTCCCTGATGCTACCGCAGCAGCCCGGAAAACAGCCTGGCCGTCTATAAATCCATCCTGAACGAACAGGAACTGCGCTTCCTCAAACTGGCCTGCACCGAACTGACGTATAAAGAGATTGCCAGGGAAATGGGGCTGAATCCCCGGTCGGTGGATACCCTAAGAGACCAGCTGTTCACCAAACTGGATGTGAAGAGCCGCGTGGGACTGGCCATGGTGGCCATCAAACACGGGGTGTTCACCCTCTAAAATCACCGGTTTCCGGTCAATTTCTTACCTGTTCGGGCAATCCGTGTTTTTTCAGGCTTTATCCGGGGATTTTTCAGGAACCCCTCGGAAGAATACGATCCTTCCCGTAAAATCCGAACCTGGGAAACAACGCAGTACTGCTCTTGCAGGCGCCCGGACCGGAACCTACTTTTGGATCAAGTTGATTGACGGAGGATCAGCCCCTCAAATCGTCCAATGTCCTTACAAAACC
>CAZEZE010000461.1:0-2224 GCA_964516445.1 uncultured Chitinophaga sp.
TTATGGACAAATACACGAACCGCAGCAAGGGTTTCGGTTTCGTGGAAATGAGCGATGACGCCGCTGCACAGAAAGCGATCGCTGAACTGGATGGCGCTACCGTTGACGGACGTTCCATCAAGGTAAGTGTAGCCAAGCCGAGGGAAGAAAGGCCTGCAAGAACGCAACGCCCTTCTTTTTCCAACTCTAACAACCGCTGGTAATACCTGCCGTATGCAATTTAAAACCTCCCTTAAAGGAGGTTTTATTTTTTATGAAAAGACCCCGTACTTCCGTACAGGGTCTTTTTCATTCAGGTCGTTATTACATTAAGCTCTTTGCTTGGATTTGGCGGCCGGTTTCCGGGCAGAAGATTTTGATCTCGCTTTCTTCAGGGCCGCATCGATGGCCGCGCTGATATTCGCGTACGTGGGTTTCAGGGTAAGCATTACATCATTGATGAAGAAAGCGGGTATTTCCTTAACCCCGCGGTTATGCCCTTCCTTGATATCATCCTGCACCTGCCAGCCAAAGGTTCCGTTCACCAGGTCCTCCAGGAATTTTTTATTCCGCACTCCGGCCTCTTTGCTGTACAGTTTCAGGCTGGTCGTGCCGAGGTTGCGGCGGTTTTGGAAAAGCACATTGTGCATTTCCCAGAATTTACCTTCCTGGCCCGCGGCTACCGCCGATTCACTGGCCTTCAGGCTTCGCTGGTGGATCAGGGTTAACGGAAAATGACGGAACTGGAAACGGATCTTGCCTTCATAATCTTCCAGCAACTGCTTGACTATTTCATTGGCCTTCGCGCATTCCTCACTTTCGTATTCACCAAACTCCATAAGTGTGACAGGGGCATCTTTAGGGCCTACAAATATTTCCCGGGGTTCAATGATGATTATCTCTTCTTTCTTAAGTGCCATTTTTTGTTACTCCTTTTTTATCGCATTAGATCCGTTGCCGGCTCCGGATATGCTTACAACAAATCTTTCGCCATATGGTTGACCTCAAGTCAGTTATGCCAATTAGTCATACCACCAAAGCGGATGAAGATAATATTTTTTTGCCCCCGGCCAAATCCGCTTTCAATTAATTTCCTAACACGTAAACCACCATTACAAATCAAGCCATTACAACTGTAATTAATATCGCAACCCGCGGGTATCCTCTTCTTTACCGGCTGATCAATGAACCGGGTTTTTTAAATATTGATAATTTAAAATTAATCAGGTGCCATCTTGGAAAAGTCCCTGGCCATGCAGGTCAAAAATGAATATTATTTATTGATTATCAATATTTTATAGCATACATGATCTTGTTGGGGATCAGCAAAACGGGCTGATTATGGTTTGCCCGGCTGACGGGCAGAACCTAGTTTTATACTTTCGATTAAGATAGAACGCCTCCACGGGGTGCTTAACCCCATCCATTTTCCCGCTTGTCTTTTTGCCACCTTTTTCCCAGCAGGGGTAGTCCCTGGCCGGTTGCGACCCATTAACTATTTGTAAACCGTTTTTTATTAACCTAAACCCTTTTATTATGAAAAAGATCCTCCGTAACAGCCGTTTTATCGCGCTGGCTTTCCTTACCCTTTTTTCTTCTGCAGCCGCTTATGCAGGCGACAGCAGCCGGGTCAGACCTGTTCTTCCTGCTGAGCTGAAATTTAAAGGTATGATCAGGAACAGCCCCCTATTCCAGCTCCAGATCACAGGTAACCAGGGACAGGACGACTATGTCATCCATGTTTCCGATTCATGGGGCAATGTTTTGTACAGGGAGAATTTCAAAGCAGAAAATCTGACGAAAAAGTTCCTGTTCAACTATGATGAGCTCGGTGAAGAAACGATTTATCTCAGTGTGAGCAGCCGCAAGCTGCGCCAGGAAATGGTTTATGAGATCAACCGGTCAACCCGGTCAGTGGAAGAGTATACGATCAACGCATTAAAATAATGGAATAGCTTTGATCCATTCCCTGCAAGCACATCCTCCGGGTGTGCTTTTTTTATTCCTTCACCAGTTGCACCCGTCCTTTCTCCAGGTCGTACAGTGCGCCAAAGACCTGCAGTTCTTTTGACCGGATCTTTTCCGAAATGATGGAAGACTGTGATTGAAGCTGGTGGATCCCGTGGAGAATATTGGCCCTGATACAATCATCCAGCAGGTGCTTATCACCGGCGGAAATGGCCCGGATCTCCTTTTCCTTTTTTATACTGTCGACGATATCCCGGATATGCCCGGGCACATTTTG
>CAZEZE010000462.1:0-2217 GCA_964516445.1 uncultured Chitinophaga sp.
TCCTGATGATTCCTTTCTTTTCCAGGTAATCATAGTTTGCTTTTTCATCGCTGAGCATCACGTACAACCTCATTTTCAGGTCACCGTTCTCCTGGAACTGACTGATCCTTTCCACATCTGTAAACGACAGGCCGCAGTCATCAATAGTAGTGAGGCCCGCGGCAAAACAATTCTTTTCAGCAGCCTGTAAAGCGGTTTTAAATTGCTCCTCCGTCATCGGGGGGATCTTTGCGGAAACCAGGTCCACCGCATTATCGATGAGCAGACCGGTAAGTGTGCCTTCCATTTCTTCGATCTCACCGCCGGTCAGGGTATCGCCGGCACGGATCCCGGCCAGGTCAAGCGCTTTCTGGTTTGCCACTGCAGCATGGCCGTCGATGCGGGTGATCAGCACCGGTCTGTCAGGAAAAAGTTCATTCAGTTTTTCATTGCCGGGGAATACTTTTACTTCCCAGTCGTTCTGGTCCCAGCCACGCCCCGTGATCCAGCCTTCGGGATGGGCCGCCGCGAATAACTTAACTTTTTCGATCACATCATCCCAGCTTGAGGTGCCGGTTAGATCTACCCGCTGCAGGCTCTGGCCATAGCCCGCGAAATGCGCATGTGCGTCGATGAAACCGGGATAGATGAATTTTCCCTGCGCATCAGTCTTTTCCTTTATGGTATAATTCTTTTCCAGGTCGGCCCTGTTACCCGTGGCGATGACCTTACCGTCACGGATGAGCATGGCCTCCGCGGTGGAAAAGGAAGAATCAACGGTGTAGATCGTCGCATTGTAAATAAGCAGGTCGGCGGTCTCCTTCTTTTTATCATTGCAGGAAAGGAGCCCCAATATGATAAGTCCCACTAAGTATTTTCGGATTGTTTTCATGGAATGAAATTAAGGATTTAGTTTACAAATGTGCTGATGTGCCGATGTGCTGATGTGCTGATGTGGCAATAAGGATGAGCTTGTTAATTGATTTTCTAAAATATCTTAGGATATCAGGTTTCCGCGGCGAACGCTGCGAAACCGCTGTGTGCACTGCGTGAAATCCTATCTGAAGACCAGCCCGCTTATTCCTTAAATATCTTCACTTCCGTTTTCCCGGTATTGTTGATATAACCCCTGTACATCCCTTGCGTACAGAAGGGCATTGTTATGTTCCCGTTTTTGTCCACGGCGATCAGGCCCCCGTCGCCACCCAGCGCGGGAAGCCTCTTCATGATCATTTCATCCGCCGCATTTTTCAATGACATTTTTCCGAATTCCATCATATCGCTGATGGTCTTTGCCATCACCAGCCGGATAAAATATTCACCCCAGCCGGTACCACTGATGGCTACCGTTTTATTGTTGGCATAAGTGCCCGCCCCGATAATGGGCGCGTCGCCCACACGGCCGAATTTTTTATTGGTCATCCCCCCGGTACTGGTTGCGGCCGCGAGGTTACCGTGCCGGTCCAGCGCAACGGCACCTACCGTGCCATATTTATCGTCTTTATTCCCGGGTTGGCGGATCGCTGTTCTTGCCGAAGTATCAGTATGATCCATTTTCATTTTTGCCGAATCTGCCTCCTTTGCCCGCTGCAATCCCTTCCACCTGTCTTCTGTATAGAAATAAGAGGGATCCACCATTTCGATCCCCTTTTCCCTGGCAAATTTTTCGGCCCCGGCTCCGGTCATCATCACATGCGGGCTTTTTTCCATGACCGCCCTGGCCGCGGTGATTGGATTTTTGATCGTTGTTACACCCGCTACGGAACCGGCAGACAGTGTCTTTCCGTCCATGATGGCCGCATCGAGTTCATTTTTTCCTTCATTGGTGAATACGGCGCCCTTACCGGCATTGAAAAGAGGGTTATCCTCCATGCTTCGCACCGATGCTTCCACCGCATCCATGGCCGTGCCTCCTTTTTCAAGTATGGTATACCCTTTTTGCAGGGCTTCCTGTAAGGCATCCCTGTATGCTTTCTCCTTTTCGGTTGAAAGCTGGCTCCTTAAAATGGTGCCGGCGCCGCCATGGATGACAAGGACAAAACGTTCATTCAGTTTCGGGCCGGGCGGCTGGGCAAAAGTTTTGTTAAGAATAAAGATACCGGCCAGCAAGAGAAGTTTTTTCATAACGGGAATTTGCTGCAATTTAAGCCTTCTGCCATTCGTACCTGATTTCGGTCATTCCGTACTTATTTGTTGGTATTGAATTTGCCTAAAGGATTCGATTGCATACTTTTACAC
>CAZEZE010000463.1:0-2211 GCA_964516445.1 uncultured Chitinophaga sp.
GCAACCTGTTCCTTCTTGGATTTTCCCGATCCTTTGAACGGAATAATATGATCGGGCGGGTGGGGGTTTGACATGGGGGGCAAAGGTACGGGAGAGAGGTGATAGTTGAAAGAGGAGAGATGGTAGTTGATAGATAATAGATAAAAGATAATAGATAATAGATGAGAGATGATAGTTGGCAGTTAATTGCCGGTAGTCAATGGTCAATGGTCAATGGTCAATGGTCAGCAGTCCGTATGTTGAAAAGATAGTATTTCGTATAACACCGGCTTCTAATCAGTAATGAATATTCCATGAAGGGCCATTCCAAAATTCCGAAATTTTAAAATTCCAAAATTCCCTCCAGTACCTTTGACCAATGGATATCCTGTCTGCCCAATACATTAAAAGCAGTCCGTCTTACAAGGACTGCCCGCCCCCGGATTTCCCGGAATACGCGTTCATCGGGCGGAGCAATGTGGGCAAGTCCTCCCTGATCAACATGCTCACCGGGAAGAGAAACCTGGCAAAGACATCAGCCACGCCGGGAAAAACGCAGCTGATCAATCATTTTGAAATCATTTCCGGAACGGGAAAAACTACGAAAGACAGGAAGAGATGGTACCTCGTTGATCTTCCCGGTTATGGTTATGCGAAAGTGTCGCAAAAGGCAAGAAACAACTGGGACAATATGATCGGGGCCTATATCCGCAAACGGGAAAACCTCGTTTGTTTATTTGTATTGATCGATATCCGGCACGACCCGCAGGAATCCGATCTGGCATTCATCCAACGGCTGGGCGAATGGGAGATTCCCTTCGTTTTACTGTTTACCAAGGCGGATAAGAGTAAACACGGAGCAATAGACAGAAGGATTAATCTTTTTAAAGAGGCGTTATCCCGTCAATGGGAATTTTTTCCGCCATTTTTCCTGACCAGCGCTGTTGATAAACTGGGGAGAAAAGAGCTGTCTGCATATATTGATGATCTAAATCGTGGTTTTACAAAGCTTTAAAGCTAAAAATTCAGGAAATTCACTGGCGGTACTTGGAATTTTATTCCTAATTTGCACCCAATCAGGAACCAAGTATGAAACTAATCTTATCCGAAAAGAACCTGGTGGTCATCCTGTTTGTCGCAGTCATCGTGACTTTTTCACTGGCACAGGAAGACAGCCGGAAAATGACCAGTCTGTACGCTGATGAGTCGACCCTCTCGGCAGGTAAAACGCTGGGCGAATTGACGGCGCAGTCGGTGAACATGCCGGGCGCACGGTTCAGTAATCATTAATTTTTTCCCTTTATTTATTGCTGATATTTTTTGCCGGAATGTTGTAACCACGTTGCGCACCGGGGACACAGAAGGTATTTGCATCTGTCTTCCGGGGACCCGTGCTTTATGTGCGGAACACGAATAACACGAATATATTTTTAACAATAGTCCTCTGTGTAACTCCGTACCTCTGTATCACTGAGTTAAAAAAATGGTTAACCTGTCCGGCATGATGAATCCGGGTAACAAATAGGAATAGGCAGCGAAAACTTTTACCACATAGGCATATAGAAACAGGGTAACACCCAGGGGTACTGTAGCGGAAAAAATCAATTAAACTGCCCGTATCTTCACTATAGATTATTGCCTTTATATTATGATGATCCGTTTACTGTACTTCAACCTCCTGCTTTTCCTGTCGCTGCCGGCCGTTTCGCAAACGGATACATCCCCGGGGAAGGGGATCCATGGCCGCTTCTCCCTGAAAGACTCCATCCGTTCGAAGATCGGGCTGATCCGCGACAGCCTCGATGCGGCGCGCCGCCGGATCGATCCGGCAAACATGACGGACCCTGCCGCAAAAGAGGTACAGCGTATTGTGGAAGTGCAGAAAAAACATACCGACCGGCAAAAACGGAATGCCATCCTGCGCATACTCTTCGGGCTGGCCATGCTAGCCGTGCTCGTAGTGGGGTGGAGGAGAAAGAGGAAAAAGGATGGGGCAACAAGCAACAGGCAATAGGCAATTGTCAATTGACCACTTTATTCGCGCAGCTGCTGCTGGCAAAAGCCTCGGGCTTGGCCTTGAACGCAAAGCCCATCCCCAGGATATAACCCATTGCTTCTTTCAGCGCGTCATTACTCTTGAAATGGGGGTTGGTGTTGATGTCGGCATGCACTTCCATATCCACATCGTACACGGTGAACAGGTTGCAGAGTTCATAAGCGATCTCGATGCTC
>CAZEZE010000464.1:0-2202 GCA_964516445.1 uncultured Chitinophaga sp.
TTTTAGTTCCCCTCAAAAATTATTGCTCTCAACATTTAAACCTATCTGACATGGCTACAAAAAAGAAAGCAAAGAAACCTGCACGCAAAGGCAGGAAAGCCGTTACATCTGCCAAAAGAAAACCCGCGCGTCGCGCAGCCAAACCTGTCCGTAAAAAACCGGCTCCTAAAAGGAAGGCGGTTAAGGCAAAAGCCAAACGCAGACCGGTTGCAAAAAAGAAAGCAGCTCCTAAAAAGAAGGTTGCCGGGAAAGCGGCTAAAAAAGCAGTGAAGAAAGTCGCTAAGAAGGCGGTAAAGAAAGTGGTGAAAAAGAAAATCGCCCCCAGGCCAAAAGCTGTCAAAAAAGCGCCGGCCCCAAAACCCGGGTCAACGGCACCTCAGCCTAAACCTGCAACCCAACCGGTGATCGTTGAGCGGATCGAAGAAGTATACAGTACTCCCGAAGAAACGATCGTGGTGGAAACCATTGTTTATTCCGATGCAGAACAGCAGGAGAATGGTGGTGGAACAAATGAAGGTATGGCCAATACGGATAACGGGAATGATGAAAATAAAGGATCGATCATGTAAGGAGGTATCCCCAAACATTGAATGAGGTTGTCTCAGCAGGTAACAATCCAACACAGAGTTACAGGGGATTTGAGTTGCGCAGTGATAGAAGTTCAGAGAATCAGTATCTGTGTTTCTCTGTCACTCTGTATCTCTGGGTTGATTTTTTTGAAAAAGCCTCTTTTAATTAATTCATTTCGGCAGTAACCGGGAAGCCTGAGTATGTTTTGATCTCATTGTATAATGTGTCTCTCTCCACCGGAACCCGTTTCGCCTGCCTGATCAGGGTGACCAGTTCTTCGGTTGACATCGTTGGTGTTTGTTCTTCCGAACCTGCCATGCTGTAGATCTTCGTGGTATCATCAATGGTCCCGTCAATATCATCCACGCCAAAGGAGAGGGAGAGCTGCGCATTCTGCCTGCCCAACATGGGCCAGTAGGCTTTCAGGTGCGGGAAGTTATCCAGATAGATCCTGGCAATGGCGTACAAACGCATGTCTTCGATATGGGTGCTTTCGGGCACCTTGCTCATGTCATTATCCTTATTGCGGAATTTCAGCGGGATAAAAGTGTTGAAGCCCTTTGTCCTGTCCTGCAGTTCCCGCAGCCGGCGCATATGTTCCACCCGGTGTTCATATTTTTCAATATGACCGTAGAGCATGGTAGCATTGGAATGCAATCCCAGCTTATGCGCCGTTTCATGGATATTCAGCCAGCCATCGGCATTCACCTTGTCGGCACAGATCTTTTCCCTGATCTCCGGGTGAAAAATTTCAGCGCCGCCGCCGGGAATACTGTTCAGCCCCGCAGCAATAAGGAATTTCAATCCTTCTTCCGCACTTACTTTCGCCTTGCGGAACATATAATCGTATTCAACCGCGGTGAAAGCCTTGATATGAAGTTCCGGCCGGTGTGATTTGATGGCCTTTAAAAGATCCGCAAAAAATGGAAGGTCCATTTTAGGATGAACACCGCCCACAATATGCACTTCTGTGATGGGTTTGCCGTCATACTGTTTTACCATGTCCAGCATCTGGTCAATGCTAAGTTCCCATCCTTCTTCCCGTTTGGCATACAACCGGCTGTAAGAGCAGAAATTGCAACTGAACACGCATACATTGGTAGGCTCGATATGGAAATTGCGGTTGAAGAATACTTTGTCGCCGTGCAACCGTTCCTTTATTTCGTTGGCCAGGCTGCCCACGAGCCCGAGGCTGGCTTTTTCGAAAAGCAATAAACAGTCTTCATCGGTGATTCGCTGCCCGGCCCTGACTTTTGCCGCTACCGGCTGCAGTTCCCCGGGGATATTTGTAGTGCTGATCATGGTATTTTAAATTGTCAGGGTGCAAAGTTACAACCGGCGGCGTTGTCATCTTTACAAAAGTTAACAAACTTTAAAATCCTTATCTTCCCTTTTAATCTTTATTCAGAGAATTAAAATACAAGGTTATGAATTTAAAGCTCAGGCTTACCGGGTTAAGTTTTCTGCAGTTTTTTGTTTGGGGTATTTGGCTTATTTCCCTTGGCGGATATATGTTTGCCAGTTTTACCGATCCAAACCTTGGATCAAAGGTTGGAAATACATACGGAACAATGGGTTGGGCCTCACTTGCCATGCCGGCCTTCATGGGAATCCTGGCTGATAAATATATAA
>CAZEZE010000465.1:0-2199 GCA_964516445.1 uncultured Chitinophaga sp.
CGTTCAGTGTGATTGCACCGGTATAAAGCGCACTCAGGGTGATGGCCATGGTCGCTGAACTGGATTGGATCAGCGATGTGATCACAAAACCTATGAAAAAGAATATAATCAGCGGGGCATTGGCATATTGCTGCAGGTTGACATTCATTACAAACCCTTCCATGCCGGTTTTCATATAGCCAAGGCCAACGAAAAGAAAACTAAAACCAAGGAAGAAACGGCTCCAGGTGTACCACTTTGTGTGCCGCTTGAAGATCGCATAACCCAGCCCGGCGATCCCGGCGACGGGAAGCGCCAATTCTTCAACATTCATGGTAAATCCCGCCAGGGCTACGATCCAACCGGTCACGGTGGTCCCCAGGTTGGCGCCGAGGATAACAGCCAGTGCATTCTGCATCGTAATGATACCGGCGCCCACAAAGGCCAGGACCATAAGACTTACAACAGAGCTGCTCTGCAGGATGGCGGTTACAACGGCGCCACCTCCAATGGCCCTGATCTTACGGGAAGTTTGTTTTTTAAGAAATAACTTGAATTGCCTGCCGGCCAGTTGCTGTAACGATTCTTCCAGGAAGCGAATGCCCAGCAAAAAAATGGCCACTCCCGCCAGCACTTTCCATATTTCCGGTACTTCCATTGAGGTAAATTAATAAAAAAAAACCGGGGCAATCACGGTCCTGCCCCGGTTTGTTTGCTTTCGCATTCGCCGCCTGCCTTTTAATGCTGCAACGCTGAATGAACAGCACTTACCTATTTATAAATAATCATCCTAAACGCAAACACCGGCAGGTTAACGAACAAAAGCAACATGAATTCAATCAGCCTTTTTATCAGCCCGGGTTTCCCATTTTTACTTACAACCCTGCTGCGAACAGCACTGTGTCATTTTTGCTCATTGTAAATTTACCTTTCACCAGAGGGCATGGAGGTGACAAGCATCAAAAAAAGGATTGATTAATATCATTAACAACGGTTGGGCCAATTGGAGAAATGTGAATTCACCCCTATCTTAACAGCATGACACGGGAGGAGTACAGTCAACGCAACAGGGTAAAACTGGTAAAGGGCGGAAAAGAATATTTTACCCTGTTGCTGGAGCTGGTCAGCAGGGCCGAACACTGCATCCATCTCCAGTATTATATCTACGTGGAAGATGAGACGGGAACGATGCTGAAACAGGCACTGGAAAAAGCGGCCGCAAGAGGTGTATTGGTATTCCTTCATGTGGACGGTTACGCGTCACAGAAATTATCCCGTCAATTTATTATTTCACTCCGGGAAGCCGGTGTGCACTTCAAGTGGTTTGAGCCGCTTTTCAGAAGCCGCCGATTCTATTTCGGCCGCCGCATGCATCAAAAAGTGGTGGTGGTGGACGGGATATTTTCGCTGGTGGGCGGGGTCAATGTCTGCAACCGTTATAACGACATGCCGGAACAACCCGGCTGGCTGGATATGGCAATTTACTGTGAAGGCGAAGCCTCCATGCAGTTACACCGGCTTTGCAGGGAAATGTGGGGGCCAAAAGCGGCTGCCGGTATTCCGGATAAGGAAAAGGCGGAGCAATTCTTCGCGCAAATACCGGTCAAAGACCAGCATTCTGTTCGGGTTCGAAGAAACGACTGGGTGAAAAGGAAGAATGAAGTATCGAAGAGTTATCTCTATATGTTCCTGCATGCGGAAAGGGAGATCATAATCATGTGCAGTTATTTCCTGCCGGGAAGGAATTTCAGGCGCACGATGCGCAGGGCGGCGAAACGGGGGGTGAACATAAAAGTGATCCTGGCCGGCCCCTCCGATGTGATGGTGGCCAAACATGCCGAAAGATACCTGTATGACTGGTTGCTTAAAAACCGGATCGAAATTTACGAGTACCAGCGTACAGTTTTGCATGCCAAGACGGCGGTGTATGACCACCGGTGGGTAACGGTTGGCTCCTATAATGTAAATAACATCAGTGCCTATGCCAGCCTGGAAGTGAACCTGGATGTGCGGCATAAACCATTCGCGGTTGCAACAACGGAAGAACTGGAGATGATCATCGCCCGTGATTGCAGGAAGATCACTCCTGAGAATTATACTTCTTCCGTGAGTTTTATCCGCCGTTTCTGGCAAAGGATCTGCTACAATTTTATAACCGTCATGCTTTCGCTGTTCACTTTTTACTTTAAGCAGGAAGAATAACGCAGGACTTCAGTTCCC
>CAZEZE010000466.1:0-2182 GCA_964516445.1 uncultured Chitinophaga sp.
GATTATATCCATTCGTCAAAAGCATGCCTAAGCCTGGCCAAAAAATTGTAGCTTCCATATCTATATTCATCATATGCGCAAGTATTATTTACTCCTGATCATATTCTCTTATTCCTGCAGCAGCTGCAATTCTTCCCCGCGATCAGATACCGCTGATGACGAGCCTTCAGATTCGGTAAGGATACTCAGGAACGGCCTCAACTATCCCTGGGAGATCCTCTGGGGTAAGGACGATCATATCTGGATGACGGAAAGGGGAGGGAAGGTCAGCAAGCTTGACCCCGGGACCGGGGCCACGGTCTTCTCATCCTCCATTGCAGAAGTGGTAAGCAGGGGTGAAGGCGGATTGCTGGGCATGGCACAGCATCCGGATTTCCTCAGCAACGGCCTGTTCTATGTAGTGTATAATTACCGGAGCCGCGGGGATTATCTCGAGAAACTGGTACAGATGAAGTACCAGGATGGAACGATCCGGTCTGTGAAGACATTTATAGAGGATATCCCGGCCGCCAATTTTCATAATGGGTCAAGGTTGCTGGTAAACGGTGATAAGCTTTTTATGACCACGGGCGATGCCACGGTACAACCCAATTCACAAAACACGTCTTCATTTTCGGGCAAAGTGCTTCGCTTTAACCTCGATGGAAGCATTCCTCCCGGTAATCCCTTTGCGGGTTCGCCTGTATGGAGCTATGGTCATCGTAACCAGCAGGGCCTGGTAGTGGTGAACGGGATCATGTATGCGAGTGAACATGGCCCTGCCATCGAAGACGAAGTGAATATCATTGAAAAGAAACGTAATTACGGCTGGCCAACCGTCAACGGTCCGTGTGACCAGGCCGGCGAAATGAATTTTTGTACAGCTAATAACGTGAAGGAGCCCATCTGGAGCAGCGGCAACAGCACCATTGCAGTATGCGGGCTCGACCACTACGGCGGCAACAGGATCCCCGAATGGAAGGACTGCCTGCTGATGCTTACATTGAAGGATGCCAGCCTGCGGGCGCTTAAACTAAGTGTTGACGGTAAACGTATTGCCGGTGAGCACACTTATTTCAAGAATCGCTTTGGCCGGCTGAGGGATATCTGTATCTCACCTGCGGGAAAAGTATATATCTGCACAAGCAATGGAAGCAACGGCGACGTGCTGTTGGAAGTTTCCGGACTATGATCTTCATTTTTTCATAAGGGAAGATCCTGGCCCATGGTCTCAGTAACCTGCGCGAGCGGGGGTTTACCTGAATACTCCCGGAAATAACCCCGGCTCTGGCTTCCGGGTAAAACCCCCGATTTCGCGGATTTCCGGGTATTTCCGTTCTTTGTGCCACTGAAGCCTTAACCAGCCTACGATATGCAAACAGTCTATGTTATTGACACCATCCGTACCGCCATTGGAAAATACGGTGGCGCTTTAAGTGGTACAAGGCCCGATGATCTGCTGGCCCATGTGATCGGCGTGCTGCTGAAAAGAAACCCGGCCATTGATGTAAATGCCATCGAGGATATCATTGCCGGTGCCGCCAACCAGAGCGGAGAAGATAACCGTAATGTGGCCCGTATGGCAGCCTTGCTTGCGGGATTGCCCGTGACGGTTGCCGGTAATACGGTGAACCGCTTATGCGCAAGCGGGCTGCAGGCCATCATGGATGCTGCCCGTGCCATTGCCTGCGGCGACGGAGACCTCATCATCGCCTGCGGGGTGGAGAGCATGAGCAGGGCCCCCTTTGTGGTGCCCAAAAGCGGCAGCGCCTTTGCCCGTGACCCCCAGATCGCTGATACCACCCTCGGTTGGCGCTTCGTAAACAAGCGCCTGGCCGAAATGTATCATCCCTATACCATGGGCGAAACGGCAGAGAACGTCGCCAAAAGATGGAATATCAGCCGTCATGCACAGGATGAATTTGCCATGGAAAGCCAGCAGAAATATGAGCGGGCATTAGCTGAGAATAAATGGAAGGATGAGATCATACCCATCCAGGTACAGATCGATAAAGAAGTATTTGATTTTGACAGGGACGAACACCCCCGCCTGACCAGCCTTGAAAAACTGAAATTGCTCAAGCCTGCTTTTGCCAAAGAGGGAACGGTGACAGCCGGTAACAGCAGCGGTATCAATGATGGTTCAGCAGCCATGCTGCTGGCGGGTGAAAAGGCGGTAAAAAAATACGGGTTAAAGCCCATG
>CAZEZE010000467.1:0-2181 GCA_964516445.1 uncultured Chitinophaga sp.
CAGGCCTGTAACGAAGAACTGAGCGTGCTGGTGCTGGGCGTAACCGAAACCACTACCAGCAGCAGCAGTAGCGGATATGCCCAATCAAAAACGCACAGCAGGCAGCAGGATATTATTTTTAAGGCCGACATGATTGATATCATGGACCTCCTTAACAGCGATCAATTTCTCAACATCGTTCGCTCTTATGGTTATAACGTGGATGGCGGCCACTTCTATTTTGAAGAGGATAACGATATTAATGAGCAGCAGCAGCGTCTCAATATAGCCGCTCAGGTTAAAAAGATCACGCCGGTCAGCGATGATTATATATATGAAATAAGCGGCATCCCAAAACCGGATAATTATGATGAACTGAAACAGGGGCAGGATCCGGCATCGCCTGACGATCCGCCGAAAGATCCTGGTGAAGACCCCGCCCCTAATGAAGAGGATCCCGCCGATATTTCTAAAGCATTAAAGGGGCTCAGCTTCTGGCAAAAAATGAAAGCGGTTTTTTCGGACGCCCCGTAGTTGACCGAGCTCAGCTTACGGGGCTTCCCGGCCTCACTTATTCAGAAATCAAACAGCGTTTAAGTGCCATTTATGGAGGGCATCATACATCAGCAGATCCGCAAGCAATTACCGTAGCCGAACTTAAAAAGCTGCTGGAGCAGATGATGCGCCACATCTGGAAATCCAAGGCCATGCCCCGCCAGCTTGATAAGGCGCTGACTGAATTTTTCGCTTCCGAATTCTGGAAGGCTGTGGAAGAGGGTTATGGTGTAAATCTGAGCGAAGTGGATTTTGATAGCCCCGATTATGAAATGCTCCGCAAACTGGAGCAAAGCGTTTACCAGTTTGCGTCGGCAAAAAATTACTCACAGCTTAAAGCTATCAGCCAGGCCCTGCTGGATGAGCAGGGGAAGCTGCGGAGCTTCTCACAGTTTCGCCTGGAGGCCGCGCAGATCAATAATGAATTTGTAAACCAGTGGCTGGAGGCTGAATATAATTACGCTGTGGCGTCCTCGCAGATGGCCAGCCGCTGGCAAAGTATACAGGCTGATAAAAAGGATTTACCGTTCCTGCAGTACGATACCGTGAAAGATGAGCGCGTGCGGCCCGAGCACCAGGAACTGGAAGGCGTTGTACGGCCGGTGGATGACGATTTCTGGGATATTTATTACCCGCCCAATGGCTGGAACTGCCGCTGTGATGTGCTGCAGCTTGATAGCGGCAAGATCACGCCGCTGATCAATATTAACCTACCGGAAAAAATGCCTGATATTTTCAAGTATAATTGCGGGAAAAGGGGCATAGCCTTCCCGCCTGATCATCCTTATTATGACGGCCTGCCCGATGATATGAAGCGCCAGGGCGAAACAATCTGGAGGGAAAACAGAATAAACCGAAATGGCTGACCTGAGGAACATAGAAAAAATATTACAGCAAAAGCTGCAGCGGGCCGTACAGAAACTGCCGACCGTGCTGGTAAACGAAGCGGTAAACTGGACCAAAGGGAATTTCGACCGGCAGGGTTTTCCCGGGAAAACATTCGAGCCGTGGCCGAAAAGAAAACCCGGAACAAAAAATGATGCCGGCCGAGCCATACTGGTAAAAACCGGGCGGCTTAAAAGAAGCATCCGTAAGATCAGCACGGGCCCGCTATCGGCCAGTTTCGGAACAGACGTTCCTTATGCAAAAGCGCATAATAACGGGTTTGTTGGCACGGTAAATGTCCGGCAGTACCAGCGCGCCAAATTGGGGAAAATTAAAGTGAGCACCGGCAAAAGTGGTAAGCCTTTCAGAACGAAAAAAACGATTACCGGAATGGGTTCCGTAAAGGCGCACCAGCGGCACATGAAGCTACCGCGCCGGCGTTTTATCGGCTACAGCCCCGTGCTTCAAAGTATTCTTAAACGAAAAGCGGTCATCATTATCGGCCGCGAATTAAAATCGTAAATCATGAACTCACCATTTGCAAACCTTTTCCTCGACCTGCAGGAACGCATCGCGGCCCAGGTGCCCGCCATCCGGTTTATCGACCAGGACTGGAACCAGCTGGATTTTGAGAACCCGCCGATCAGTTATCCCTGCCTGCTGATGGATTTTTCGGAAACAAACTTTGAGCAACTGCAGGGCCGCCAGGACGGAACCTTTACCCTTCGCCTCAAACTTATTTACCGTTCATTCACCGCCACC
>CAZEZE010000468.1:0-2180 GCA_964516445.1 uncultured Chitinophaga sp.
CTTTTGCTTCTCTTCTTCTTCCAGCCGCTGTGCCAGGAACTCCAGGTCATCCCTGTTATTATCCATCGCGTATTTGATCACATACCGGATAAAATCTTCCGCCAGGTTGGCATTATCTTCAAGATCGTTAAAGGCCACTTCGGGCTCTATCATCCAGAATTCTGCAAGGTGCCTGGTGGTATTGCTGTTCTCGGCCCGAAAGGTGGGACCGAAAGTATAGATATCGCTGAATGCCATGGCTGCAAGCTCGCCTTCCAGCTGGCCGCTTACGGTAAGGTTGGTGCTGCGGCCAAAGAAGTCGTCTTTGAAGTTCACCGATCCGTCATCATTTTTCGGGGCTGTTCCATCCAGCGGCAAGGTGGTCACCCGGAACATCTCCCCGGCACCCTCGGCATCACTGGCTGTAATGATCGGCGTGTGCAGGTAAATAAAACCTTTATCATTGAAAAAACGGTGAACAGCAAAAGCCAGGGCATGCCTTACACGGAATACCGCACCGAAGGTATTGGTGCGGAAACGAAGGTGAGCTATCTCCCGCAGGAATTCAAGACTGTGTTTCTTGGGCTGCAACGGAAATTTTTCTGCATCGCTGTCGCCCAGTATCTCCAGCACCGTTGCTTTCAATTCCACTTTTTGTCCCTTGCCCAATGAAGGAATGAGTTCCCCGGTTGCCCTGATACAGGCTCCCGTTGTGATACGCCTGAGACTGTTGTCATCCAGCATGCCCAGTACTACAACCACCTGTATATTATTCTTACAGCTTCCGTCATTAAGCTCTATGAACTGGTTATTGCGGAAGGTCCTCACCCACCCCATTACCGTGGCCTGGTAATGGGTCTTTTCAGCAGCCAGCAGGTCTTTGATCCGGGTTCTCTTATTGAACATATTGAAATTAATTGGGGGGCAAAGATAAGATAGAAACGCTGATGACACGGATCCCGCAGGGAGGCGCAGGGCCAAAAAGGCTGAAAACCGGCATGAATCCGCATCCCCCGGAAAACGATCGTTAAAAAAATGCCTTTTTTCAGAAAAAAGGGCGTAATATTGTTGCCGAATCGGACCAAGAAGGACTTTCAAGCATTTCACTTAGCGCTATATAAATCCATCAATATAAATTCCCGATCACTATTTCAGACTTAAGACCGGATTTTTGAAGAGAATCTTTTTTCATTTTTATGTATGATATTTCACAACTGAACGACCTGCTCGTTCCTGAGTTGCTTGACATTGCCGAGCAGCTGAATATCTCCAACGCTAAAAAACTTGTTAAGCAGGACCTGATCGAAAAGATCCTGGAAACCCAATCTAATATGAGCACAGATAAAAAGACCGACGGCGAAAAGCCGAAGCGTAAGCGGATCATCAAATCTGCTGCAGCCGAACCCGCACCGGAAGCTGCACCCGCAAGAAGCAGGAAGCCGGAACCGGAAAAAAAATCCCCGCGTAAACCCATCGATGATGCTGATGATATTGACGTGATGCCCATCACCGCAGAGGAAAGTACCATACCCGCTGCCATTGCACAGATGCTGCAGGAAGAAGATGTGCAGGAACCCGAAATGGATATGGGGGACGAAATGATCCAGCAGACGGGTAAAACATTCAGCCAGCGCAGGGATCAGCAATCGGCGTTCAACATCGAATTCGACGGTGTGATACTGGGTGAAGGTGTGCTGGAAATGATGACAGATGGTTATGGATTCCTGAGGAGCAGTGATTATAATTACCTGTCTTCACCGGATGACATCTATGTGTCGCCCAGCCAGATCAAACTGTTCGGGCTGAAGACCGGCGATACGGTCTATGGAAGCGTCCGTCCGCCCAAGGAAGGTGAAAAATACTTTGCCCTGCTGAAAGTGGAGACCATCAATGGAAAATCGCCCGAAGAAGTAAGGGACCGTGTACCCTTCGACTATCTTACCCCGCTGTTCCCTTTCGAAAAATTAGACCTCTGTACAAAGGCCGATAATTACAGTACCCGTATCATGGACCTGTTCACGCCCATCGGTAAGGGACAGCGTGGACTGATCGTTGCGCAGCCCAAGACGGGTAAGACCATGTTGCTGAAAGAGCTGGCCAATGCCATTGCCGAAAACCACCCTGAGTGTTACCTGATGGTGGTGCTGGTGGATGAAAGGCCCGAGGAGGTTACTGATATGGAACGCAGTGTAAAAGCAGAA
>CAZEZE010000469.1:0-2158 GCA_964516445.1 uncultured Chitinophaga sp.
CAATTTGAAATGAACGATGAGTTCATGCGTCTTGTACCCCCGCACCGAACGTACATCAATGCACTGATCAATAAAGGCATAATCGATCATTATGCGGTCAGTCTTGAGACCCACCGTTCCTGGATCACCCTGGAAGCGGACAATAAAAAAGCGGTGGAAAAGATCCTGGCTAAATCGCCACTTTATAAATTCTGGACCTTCGAGATCGATGAGTTATTTGTGATTGACGGGCAGCATTACCGGTTGCCGGAGGTAAATCCGAATTGACAGACTTTTCAGTCTACAGTCTTCAGTCCACAGTCTTCAGTCCTGAGCCTATTATTTACAAAATGGTTGACTGACGACTAACGACTGACGATTGCCGACTGACGATTGCCGACTGACGACTGACGACTGCCTACTGACTCCATTTCGGTTTTAGCTTCAGCACTTTCTTATACACCGGGCATGATTCGGCATGCGCCCCGGGGAGATAGCCTGTGCTCATCAGGAATTCATTCACGATTTCGCCGCCGGTGAAACGGAAAGTTTGTTTGAATAGTTTGACCCATTCTTCTTTTGACATGGGGTGATGGCAGTCGAGCCATTCCCGAAAGGAGCCGGATTCATTCTGAATTATAATGATGGATTGAGCATTGTGAATTGCCGCTTCCACTTTTAGACGGTTGCGGATGATCCCTGCATCCTGCAAGAGCTTTTCTTTTTTCTTTTCGGTATAACGGGCAACTTTAGGGATTTCGAAATTGTCAAAGGCCCGGAAAAAATTGTCCTTCTTCTTCAGGATGGTTTCCCAGCTCAGCCCGGCCTGGTTGATCTCCAATACCAATCTTGCAAAAAGCAGGTTATCATCCTGAATCGGGAATCCGTATTCGGTATCGTGGTAATGCCGGTGGACACTGTCTTTACCCTTTCCCAGTACATAATCACAATAAGTCGTTGCCATACAATGGAATCCGGTTAAAATAGATCAAAAATATTTTGTCTGAAAAGGCCTGTACCCCTATCTTTGCCGTCCCGAAAAACCACCTCCGCTAAAGCTACGGTGGTCGCAGAGGGAGTTTAGCTCAGCTGGTTCAGAGCATCTGCCTTACAAGCAGAGGGTCGGCGGTTCGAACCCGTCAACTCCCACTAAATCCCGTCTTTTTTTGAAGACGGGATTTTCATTTGGGAGGCTCCCACAACTCGATTTTATTTCCCTCCGGGTCAATGATCCAGCCGAATTTTCCATACTCTTCGTTAACAGGCTCACCTGCAATAGTTACCCCTTCCTCTTTCAGGTTCTTGAAGAGCCCCTGGAGATCTTCCACAATAAAATTCACCATAGTTTCTTTTGTGGCAGGGGCAAAATAACCGGTGTCCTGTGGAAAAAAGGATAAGATATTGAAGCCGGGATTAGGTTTTCCCTCCGGGTCGGCAAAGGGCCAGACGGTATAGGTACCGCCTCCAAAACCAATGCCCAGGTGTTTCTCATACCAGGCGGCCAGCGCCTTCGGATCGTTAGCTTTCAGGAAAGGCCCGCCAAGGCCAATAACTCTTTTCATGGCTTTGCTTTGGATAAAAGTACAAAAACTAAAATGTATTTTTGTCTTATGAAAGGGGTTGACCCGCAAATACAAACAGATAGCCTGGAAGAAACCGGGACGCTAACCCGTACGGAGGATCCCTGTAACCTGGTGGTATGGAATGACGATGTGAATACTTTTGAATGGGTGATCGAGACCCTGATGGATATCTGCGGGCATTCAGCCGAACAGGCCGAGCAATGCGCCTATATCATACATTACCATGGCAAATATGCTGTCAAGAACGGCAGTTACGATGATCTGAAACCCCCGTGTGATGCGATCACCGAAAGGGGTATCAATGCCACCATTGAAGTGATCGCCGGGTAACTCCTTCCGGGTATGCCGATCTTCGCACTTGATAATGAACTTAACTTCCCCCCGGTTCAATTGGCCGAACCCGATGGCCTGCTCGCCATTGGCGGGGATCTTTCTCCAGAACGTTTGCTGCTGGCCTATCAGAAAGGGATCTTTCCCTGGTACGAGGGCGATACTGTTCTCTGGTGGTGCCCCGACCCGCGATTTGTATTGTTTCCCGGTGAATTAAAGATCAATAAGACCACCCGCTCACTCCTGAAAAAACCGGTATTTGAATT
>CAZEZE010000470.1:0-2138 GCA_964516445.1 uncultured Chitinophaga sp.
ATATCGGTAAAGCTAAAATTTCCGGTTCCATTGCTTATTTACAATTGCCTATTGCCAATTTCACCATTCACTATTCACTTTTCTTCACCGTAATGTAGAATCTCCTGTCCGCCACAAGGCCCTTTTCCTGCATACTGCCTGTCATGGATAAACTTTTCCATTCAGTGGAGGGGTATAACCATTCCCCGGATTCCTCGAGTCGAACGGGCATATCAAAACCTGTAATGCAATTGGTCCAGTGGTAGCTGATCCGGTCACCCTGGATCTTGTATTCAAGTTGCGGGATCTTTGTCGTGCGTAAATACTGGTCAAAGATCTTTGCCAGGTCTTTGCCGGATTTTTTGGAGAAATAGTCCTCCACATCTTTGCTATCTATTGTTCGGTGATAGAAATCCTTATTCAGTCCCCTGAGTATAGACCTGAAAACAGAATCATTACCGATCACTTGCCGTATCGTATGCAGAAGATTGGCTCCTTTATTATACATATCGCCGCTGCCTTCCTTGTTTACCCCGTATGGACCGATCAGCGGACGGTCGTTGGATATATTTCTCCGGATGCCCAGCACATATTCATCCGCCGCCTGTTTACCCCAGTAATATTCAATGAAGAGGGGCTCGGAATACATGGTAAACCCTTCATGTACCCACATATCGGCTACATCGTTGGTGGTGATATTATTCGCGAACCACTCGTGCCCGCTTTCATGAATGATGATATAATCCCATTTCATTCCCCAGCCGCTTCCGGATAGATCACCCCCCAGGTAACCATCCTGGTAGTGATTGCCGTATGCGATACCGCTCTGGTGCTCCATACCCAGGTGGGATGACTCCACGAGTTTGAAACCATCTTCATAAAAAGGATAGGGGCCAAACCAGTACTCAAATGCTTTCAGCATGGGTTTCACATCCCTGCCGAATTGTTTTTTAGCTTTTTCCAGGTTGTAATCCAGAACCCAGTAGTCAAGGGAAAGGTTTTTTTCCGTTTCCCCGATATAATTATCAGTAAAATGGACATACTTGCCTATATAGGGAACGATATTGTAATTATTGATCGGGTTCTTCACCTGCCACGTATAAAGCATGGTTCCGTCCATCTGGTCATCCTTTGAATACAGCCTTCCATTGGAAACTGCCACCAGCGTATCCGGTACTTTAACCTGTATCAGCGCGCCCTGGTCGGGTTCGTCACTTTGGTGATCCTTGCAGGGGTACCAAACACTGGCCCCGAGGCCCTGGCAGGCCACCGTCATCCAGGGTCGACCTTTCGCATCCTTTGCCCAAACCCAACCACCATCCCAGGGCGGCCGGGTGGCTTCACGGGGTTTGCCGTGAAAATAGATGGTGATAGAATGGAGGGTCACCGGGTGCCCTTTGTCCAGCGCTTTTTTGGCGGATACAAAATTATAACTGCCGAAATTAATGAGATAAACATTGCCGTTCCTTTTGAAATCAAGGATCCTTTTTTTATTAAAGACGATACTGTCGATCTCCATGGGTTGCTGGAGATCGATCTGCATCTTCTTATACATCCCGTCGCTGTTCACATCAAAACCGATCTGGTTCCAGCCTTTCAATGTCTTGGTAGTAAAATCCGGCGCCACCTGTATATTGTAGTGCACCACATTCCACCAGGCTCTTTCGGGGGTAATACTTCCCCGCAGGCTGTCCTGCAGCGTGAATTTTTCTTTCCGGTTCAGGGGTTGACCACAGGAATTCCTGGGGAATAAAATAACTGCCGCCAGCAGCAGCGCGTACGTGCTGTAAATAATGCCATTGATGTATTTCAAGCCGGTAAATTTTGTTACTGTAAATTTAAGTCCCGATGCGCAAGATGAACGATAAAATCAACAGGATAATGATGACCGGTATAGGGCTGGCGGTTGCATTGCTTCCCTCCTGTTACAGCAAGAAAAACAGGGAGTCGAATGTATTTCATTATAACGAGTTCAACGGCATCGCTTCCCTTGACCCGGCTTTTGCCAAAAGCCAGTCGGGCATGTGGCCCGCCCACCAGTTATTCAATACGCTGGTGGAGATCGACGACAGCCTGCACATTGTACCCTCCCTCGCCAGAAGCTGGGATATTTCAGAAGACCGGTCCACATTCATTTTTCATATCCGGACTGATGTGTT
>CAZEZE010000471.1:0-2133 GCA_964516445.1 uncultured Chitinophaga sp.
TGGCTTGCTGTCAGTGGACAAGCGGGACTCAGAACCCGGCCCGGCTGTTTGCATTTGGGGCTTCCCGGTTAGGCGCAGTGGGCACCATTGCGCTCAGGGGTTGTATGAAGGATTGGATGTGGACCGAATGACTGTGCTCGGCAAGTGGGTTGGCATGTGGTCCGTAACCTTGCAGTGAAGTGTGACTACAATCGAACGAAGACATGGCCAAGGGTCGAGGACAAACAAAGAGGGCTGAAAGCCGCGCTCGATACTACATCAGAGAGAAGGCCCAGCGCCGGGGGTGGAATGTTGCGCACCCCAAGACAGGAGGCTCGTTCTTGGAGGAGAACGAGATAATGGCATATCTACCGAACCTTGGCCTTGGTAGTGATAGGCCGGACTTTTTGGTGCTGCTACAAGGAGCGCCAGTCGCCGTCATTGAAGCAAAGAACGAGGCTGGCAAGATTGATGCCGCCATACAGGAAGCCTGTGACTATGCGGACATTATCAGCAAGGCCAAGAAGTACGATGTCCGGATTGCAATAGGCGCGGCAGGGGAAGAGGACCAAGGCTTCGAGGTAGAAGTAAGGTATCGTGGAAAAAGCGGCAAGTGGTTACCGCTGAAGGCGAAGGAGGCAACACTGACGGCCATACCATCTGCGCACGAGATACTTGTGGCGCTTGACGCCAATGACGGTACAACCGAGGTTACTATACCCGACCAAAGCGAGTTCATTGACGCGGCTATTGAACTGAGTGGTGTGTTGCGAATGGCAAAGGTCGAAGCACCTCTGCGGCCAAAGGTGATAGGCGCGTTGGTTGCTGCGATGTACGAAGGCCGTGTTGAAACTGCCCCCAAGCGAGCCCTGGCATCGGTCAACGAACTGATGAAGAAGGCTATCGACGAAGCCGAAGGTTTGCAGCCGAAAAAGAAAAAGCTGCTCCATGATGCGTTGGTTCTGACCGGAGCCGACTTCAATAGGGTTGCTCCTTTCATCGGTCGAATAGTGACCATCCTGAACAGACTGAACGTAAAGGCGGTCCTGCAAACAGACACCGACTTTTTGGGGATGTTCTACGAGGCGTTCCTGCGATATGGGTACGACAACAACGCGCTGGGTATAGTCTTTACACCAAGGCATATCACTAAGTACTGCGTGCAGCTTACGGGGATTAAGCCCACCTACAAGGCGCTTGACATAGCATCGGGTACGGGTGGCTTCTTGGTCGCTGCATTCGATGCGATGAACAGTATGGCCGCGAGTGCCGCCCAGCGAGAAGCCATCCGGCAAGCGCTCTATGGCTTTGACACAAATGCGACGATCTGGGCGCTTGCATCGCTCAACATGTTCTTCCGGGGTGACGGGAAGAGCCACATAGAAAACAGTTCGTGCTTCGATCCGGCGAATAGAAGGGTGATTGCTGGACAGTTTGACCGCGCATATTTGAACCCGCCGTTTTCACAGGAGGGCGAACCCGAGTCGATGTTCATTGATGCTGCGATGGAGGCTCTAAAGCCTGGAGGTGTACTTGCGGCCGTAGTACTTGCCGGGGTGTTTGCGGACGACGAACACAAGGCATGGCGAAAGCGATTCTTGAAGCAACACACGCTGCTTGGTGCGATAAGCCTGCCCGATGATCTTTTCTATCCAACCGCAGCGCCTACCACTATCGTGCTTGCCAAGGCGCATATACCACAGGGCAAGGGAGGTGTGTTCATGAGCCGGATATGGAACGATGGATACGAGAAGCTGAAGAACAGAAGAGTGCCCACGAGCGGCGAACAACTCGGCGAAGTGTTGGCCGCCTTTGAGCGGTTCAAGCAAGGCAAAGAGTTCAAGACCGATTTGGCTTGCACGGTTGCGAGCGGACACCTGTTAGAAGGAGAGGAGTGGTCGCCGCAGCAATGGTTGCCGCAGCCGGATCATACTGCCGCATCTGTTGCACAGGCGCAAGCGGAAGTTGTGCGGGCCATATTCAAGGCAGTAGTGCAGTATCCAGAATTGGCGGATGTGGCATTGCCAGACTTTGGTGGAGAGTGGGAGAAGAAATCAGCACTGCCTTATGGCAAGACCCTTCCGCTCAGTCACTTTTTTGGGGTCTGTGAAGATATGAGTGGGTTGTTGCCTGGTTGATCTTGCTTTGCGCAAA
>CAZEZE010000472.1:0-2130 GCA_964516445.1 uncultured Chitinophaga sp.
CTGGATGTGATGTTCTTGATGCCTGCAATACCGTTGATGGTCTTCTCCAGCGGCTCGGTGATCTGCGATTCGATGATGTCGGCATTGGCGCCGGGGTAAGAAGTGCGTACGTTGATATTGGGCGGATCAATGGCCGGGTAGTCCCTAACGCCGAGGAATTTATACCCGATCAGTCCGAACAGTATGATGATCAGGTTGAGTACGATGGCCAGTACCGGTCGGCGTAAACTTAGTTCGGATATATTCACTCGTAGCTATTTTAATTGGGAATGATCTTTGTCACCTGCACCTTGCTGCCGGGTTTGGTTGTCAGCAGCCCGGTCACCAGGATGGTGTCGCCGGCCTTAAGCCCGCTGGTGATCTCTACGCTGGCCGAATCCCTGGCTCCCAGGGTAACCACTTCCAGCATGGCTTTACCATCCCTTACGGCGATGACCTTCTTATTTCGGGCATCGGGTATCACCGACTGCGAGGGTATCATCAGCGCCGATGGGTTATCGCCCAGCGATACTTTTACTTTGGCAAAAGCGCCGGCAATGAGCTGCGATCCCGGCTTCAGCACCTGGGCCATCACCCGCAGGCTGCGGTTATCGGCCGTAATGATGTTCTCGGTGGCGGAAACCACCGCCTTATGAACCGTGCTGCTGCCTTCCACGGTGAATTCCACGGGCGTTCCCCCTTTCATCTTTGATCCATATACTTCAGGAACGGTAAAGTCAAGTTTGAGCTGGCTTACTTTACGCAGTGTGGCGATCATGGTCTGCGGCGATACATAGGCCCCCGCCGTGATATTGGTGATGCCGATCTTACCGCTGAACGGCGCCTTCAGCGAGGTTTTGGAAATACTGGTGCGTATGATCTCTATATCGGCCCTGATGGTATTCACGGAAAGCACCTGCAGGTCGTATTCCTGCTGGCTCACGCCATTGATCCTGAGCAGGGCGCCATAGCGCTCGGCCGTCTGTTCGGCCGTCTTCAGCTGAACCTGCAGCTTCTGCAGCTGGGCCTGCAGGTCGCCATCGTAGAGTTTCAGCAGCACACTGCCCTGCGATACATTACTGCCCTCCCTGAAATACACAGCCGTTACCCTTCCGCTTACCTCGGGGTGCAGTTCCACTTCTTCAAAGGCGGCCAGGCTGCCCGGTACTTCTATCTGCTGTGATAATAAGCGGGGCTTTATAATATATCCGTTGGCCTTCGATACCGGTGGCCCCGAGGGCTTTGGCGCCTCGGCTTTTTTATCGCCGCCGCCGCAGGAAACGAGGGCCAGGGCAAGGAGTACAGGCAGGCATTTGATATCAGGAATGATCCGCATCACGATTTTAGTTTGGGAGGATAAAAATAAGCTGAAATGACTCAGCAGCGAAGAAAAAATTATGAACGGGAGACCACCTTCAGACCATGCCTGATCCGGTTGGCCTGGTGCACCAGTTCCTGTCTTTCCCTGCTGAGGATGGTTATATGGCCCATCTTGCGGCCCGGCCTTGTTTCTTTCTTTCCATAGATGTGCACGAACACGTTCTCGATCTGCATCACTTCGTTCAGTCCTTCATAAACGGCTTCGCCGCTATGCCCGTTCTCGCCCAGCAGGTTCACGATGGCGGCAGGCAGGATATGATCGGTACAGCCCATCGGGTAGCCCAGCATGATACGCCAGAGCATATCGAACTGGCTGCTGTAATTGGCTTCAATGGTATGGTGCCCGCTGTTGTGCACACGTGGGGCCGTTTCATTCACCAGCACATTATCATTATGGTCAACGAATAATTCCACCGCAAAGATGCCGGGGCTTTTGAGGTCCTTCACCACTTTCAGTGCCACGGCCTCTACCTTCCATAATACCTTTTCGGGCAGCAGGGCCGGGCTCAGCTGGTAATCGAGCAGGTTGAGGCGGTTGTCGAAGACCATATCAACAGGCGGGTAAAGCGCATTCTCCCCTTCATCATTCACGGCAATGATCACCGATATCTCTTTTTTGATGGATACCATTTTTTCCAGCACGGCGGGCGCATCAAAACCCCGGGCCAGGTCGGCCTCGGTCTTCAGCAGTTCCACGCCGCGGCCGTCATAACCTCCCGTGCCCAGCTTGTGGGCGGCGGGTAAAAAAGCGCTGTGGAGGGCCAGGTCATT
>CAZEZE010000473.1:0-2127 GCA_964516445.1 uncultured Chitinophaga sp.
TGCCGAATTCTTTCACGCCGAATAAAGACGGCATCAACGACAGTTTCAGGCCTTTCTTCACCAACCTCACGGACATCGACGTACAGATCTTCGACCGCTGGGGCGCCAAGATCTATGAATACAAAAACCTCGATGGCAGCTGGGATGGAAAGTACAAAGGCGAAATGGCGCAATCGGATGTTTATGTCTACAAGATCAAAACCAGGGACGTGCGCGAGAAAGTGCAAAGCTATGTGGGTCATGTAACCCTTGTAAGATAATTTATCTATCACCTGCGATAATTAAAGGAGGGGAGCCGGCGACTTTCCTCTTTTTTTTTCGGTCAATTTTTCATACCTTTAAATAATGAAGGTTTACACTTCTCACAAAGTTTTTCCATCCTGGCGGATGTTATTCCTGGCCGGAATCGGACTTGTGTTTTTTTTTCCTGCAAGCGCACAGGAAGCCATGCACGCCAGGTTGCAGCTTGTTGCCGGCGAACTAAACGAAAAGGTTGGCCTTGCAGCGCCGGCCGACGGAACCTCAAGGCTATTCGTAATTGAACAATCCGGGAAAATCAAAATTGTCAAAAACGGTAAGGTGAACCCGGAACCTTTTCTGTCGGTTGCAAATAAACTGGATGGGTTGAATATTGCCTACAGCGAAAAAGGATTGCTGGGAATTGCATTTCATCCTGCCTACAAAACCAATGGAAGATTTTTTATCTACTACAGTGCGCCATATGGCGGGGGTTATGACCATAAAAGTGTTTTAGCTGAATACAAAGTATCACCCGGTAATCCGGATCTCGCTGATGAGCGGGAAACAGTGATACTGGAAATACCTCAGCCGGAAAGCAACCACAATGGCGGCTGCCTGCAGTTCGGTCCGGATGGATACTTGTATATCGGACTTGGCGATGGAGGAGGGGCAGGGGATAAGCACGGTGTTGCCGGAAACGGCCAGGACCGTACCAGTCTGCTCGGGAAGATCCTCCGGATCGATGTGGATGCAGAAAGACCTTATAAGATCCCACCTGGCAACCCATATGCAAACGAACATGATTTCCGGAAGGAGATATATGCCTATGGCCTCCGCAATCCATGGCGGTTTTCTTTCGACGCTGCAACGGGCAAATTATTCTGCGGAGACGTCGGGCAAAATAAATGGGAGGAAATCAATATCATCGAGAAGGGAAAAAATTATGGTTGGAGGATCATGGAAGGAAACCACTGCTATAACCCTGAGTCCAATTGCGACCAGCAGGGCCTTGTCCTTCCGGTCAATGAATATGATCATGAAACAGGGGTCAGCATTTGCGGGGGATATGTATACCGCGGGAATTCCTTTCCTGCAGTGAACGGGCTTTATTTTTTCGCAGACTGGTCGGGAAAATTATTTTACCTCAAACAGGTACAGGGGAAATGGCTGCGGGGCAATGTGATCCCGGCTGGAAAAAAAACCAACGATGCCGGGTTCAGGATAAACAGCATGGGCGTTGATGAGGGAGGCGAAATATACCTGATCACCCAGGAGTCTTTCGGTCCCAAAAGCAGATCAGGAGCCATTTACAGGCTGCGATTCGACTAACTTGTTTGCTTACGCTACGAAATTTTTGTACCGGTTATCCGGAAATTCTGCGCCCTATTAGTCACTTCATCCACCCCGGGCAATGATCTGAAAATTTCGTGTTATCTTCACGTTAGGTTTCAAACGGGACGTAGCAGGCTCCCCGCAAAAATCAACGATACGACGCTATGCCGGGCATTGGGATTCCAGCAGGAGTCTATCTTATCATTACAAATGGAACAACAGTAAATAAATTTATTAAACTGGAATAAAATGAAACTGGCAGTCACAATCTTCAATGTATTTATATTTTATTCCACTGCCTTTTCTCAGGCTCCGGCGATTCAATGGGCGAAATGTTTTGGCGGAACAGATGATCAAGTAGCCCGATCTTCAGTTCAAATGCCGGATGGCGGTTTTGCTATTGTTGGCACGACATACTCAAATGATGGAAATGTAACCGGAAATCATGGCATATCGAATTTATGGGTGGTGAGAACAGACAGTCTTGGAAATCTATTATGGCAGAAGTGTTTTGGAGGATCAATTGCTGAAATGGGGTTTTTAATAATCCAGACC
>CAZEZE010000474.1:0-2111 GCA_964516445.1 uncultured Chitinophaga sp.
AAAATTACAGCCTACAACGTAAAAACGAAAGAGAAAGGGGTTGAAATGCACGATGCCGTGATCACCAAAACAGCCAAAGGCGCCTATATGGCCCAGGGAAACGATGGTAAGGGAAACAAGCTTACCACCCTGATGGGAGAAGAAAAGGCCATGGCAGCTATCAAGGCCGGAGTGGCAAAACAAGGCTGGTAAGCCGATAAGATAATTGAATGAAAACCGTCCCCACAGTAATTGTGGGGACGGTTTTTTATTGCTTGAGCAGGCGGAAAGACTGTTTCTTATCTCCGGCCGTAACCTCCAGCAGGTAAAGACCGGGAGCAATATCACTGCCTTTCAGGTCTACCGGTATTTTTTGAACAAAGCCGTTAGCGGACATTTTTTGCTGCCGGGCAAGTCTGCCGGCTGCATCATATACTTTTATAGTAATTTCTTCTCCGTCACTCACCTGAACCACCAGGTTGAATAACCCCGCAGAAGGATTGGGATAGACCTGCCATTGCCATTCGCCGGTGAATGATACCGGTCTTACGGGCGAGTAGGTAAAGCTGCCGTCGTTGTCGATCATTTTAAGGCGGTAATACCGTACCCCCGATTTGTCATTTTCTGTATCCAGCAGGCTGTAATGTTGTTCCAAGGAAGAATTACCCTGGCTCGGTAGCTGGCCAACCTGTATGAAACGGTTTAACTGGTATTCCGCATTTCCTTTTGCGACCTCTACTTCAAACCTGTTTACATTGCTTTCTTCTGTTGTCACCCATTCCAGCAGCACGTCTTCGCCGTTCTTCTTCCGGGCCGTAAAAGAAATTAATTTGAGTGGCAAGGGGGTTATACCGTTGAAACTGCCGTTGTTCAGCCAGAATTCCGAGAAGTCTTTCACTTTGAACTCCGCATAATATCCAATGTCGAAGGGAACGATACTGGTTTTAGCTGAGGTGATGAACTGGTACATACCCGTTGCATTATCCGCCAGGGTTCCGTTCTCATTTCCGTCATTCGTATCACTGTACTTGGTCACCCCCAGTTCATAGGCCATGGATGGTTTGGAACAGGTAGGGCAGCCGGTGGCGCTGATGAGTGCCTCCGTTTCGGAATCGCGGAAATAAAAACGTACGGTTGCCGAATCAGCAAGGTTAACATTCGCCGGTTTTATCGTGATATTCCTGTTATGGTAATACTGTGTACCGTTGACCCGCACGGCGCCGGTATGGATAAAAGCCTGCACATCCGTACTACCCATGGCAGATTGAGTATTCACCGATGCTACCAGTTTGCCGGCTGTTATAAAATCAACCCATCCTGAAGCGGCGGGGAGATTCTGGGTGACCGGTGAACCCATTGTAGCGCCATCATAAATTCCATTTGGGTTACTGTAAATATGTATATCGTCGACACCCACACCATCCCTGTTGATCGCTGCATCAGAAGAAACCACAAACCGGAAACGGAGTTGCGTAAGCTGCGCTACCGGGATCCCTGTTACGCTCAAAGGAATAGTGGCCACATGCCAGCGATGGAAATTCTGAACACTCCAGAGGTTATTGCCGGTATAACTCTTATTGTACCAGTTGAAGCCCTGGCCATTTGTTCCAAGTCTTAACCAGGTACGGCCATCGGTGGAATACTCCATGTAAGCGCCGTCGCAAAGACCGGCGCCGCAATCCTCGAGGTCCAGCGCCAGGCTGAAACTAAGTGTGGGATTGGTCATAGTGGAAACATCATAACAGGGAGAATACAGGATAGCCGCCGCATTATCGTCATAATTTCCTGCCAGCCTTGTTTTCCAGGCCTTGCTGCCACTTGCAGCCCTGTTGATCTTATAAGAGGCCGGTGTGCCATATTCCCAGGTGCTGTTGCCCTGTGAGTACCAGTAACCGTTACCGGTCTCGAAATTCTGTAAATAAGGGGTTGCATTTGTGACCGTGATGACCGGTGTGTTGGTAAGCTCCGTACTGGTGGTATCGTTTACATCATAGGTATCTGTTGGATACATTACTTCCGCTTCCACCCTGTAATTACCGGCTGCGGCCATATTGGCGGTTCCGGTAAAAGTGTAATGCACCGTATCATTGGCGGGTATCGAGGGAATATTTTCTATTGTCCATCCGCTCCAG
>CAZEZE010000475.1:0-2110 GCA_964516445.1 uncultured Chitinophaga sp.
TGGTGGCCGAAATACCAATAGGGGCTGCAACCGTTTTCCATTGCTGACCCGGGGCCAGTGTCATTTCGGTCACACTGGTCACCGGAGGATTCGGATTGCGGATATCGAGCTCCACTTCATAGTCGGCCTTTTCATTGCCTGAACTGGCCAGCAGCTTTACTTTTCCAACGCCTACATTGGGTTTTACCCGAACGTCAAACAAGGCCATCTGCTCTCCCGGCTGGCTGAAGCTGAGTGATAGTGCATTACCTCCCACCACTTCCAGGAAGGGAATCGCCTGCAGGGAAATATTGACCTTCCGGATATTGTTCTCCATAGCAAAAACGGTGACGGGTAATTTGATCGTTTCCCCCGGCCCCAGTACCCGTGGCATGGTGGCCAGCATCATCAATGGTTTTTTGACCGCCACTGTTTTTTCAGCAGCGCCATAGCTTCCTTCATGGGCGGCTATGATCATTGCCCTTACCGATCCGATATAAGCGGGTAAAGTAAATGATTGTTTCTGTGTCTGGTTCCTGCCCAGGTGGAATGGCCCCAGGAATTTCACCACGGGCTTGAAACGGTTGGCTGTTTTTTGTTTACCGCCCCCGGCCTCATTATCGCCACCGATGCTGAGTATTCTCTCCAGGTTGCCGCCCCAGGCGCCGATGACATGATCAAAGAGGTCGAAACTTTTTACGCCCAATGCTTCCCTGGCATAGAACGCTTCATGGGGGTTGGGTGTTTTGAACCGGGTGAGGTCAAGCAGGCCTTCATCCACAACGGCTACCACGTAGGTCATCTCTTTGCCGTTCTGCTCACTCACGGTAAAGGGAACATTTTGTTCGGGCCTGATGCTGCCGGTGATATTGAGTACAGGCCTGAGCAGTGTATTCCCGTCTTCCACGAAGATGGGAATGGAGCCATACATGCGGATGGGCAGGTCGTTGATGGTTTGAGAATGCGGTTGCAGTAAACTCACCGTTGCATAGATATTCGGCGCCATATCTGCTTCGGCTTTGAACTTCACCTGTGTCTGCCCCTGTTTGGTCTCCTGCCAGAAGGACCTTAATACTTTACTCCCGTTCTCAAGACTTACGAGTATCCTGCCTCCCTTGCTGCTGGGTATGTTCAATGAGATCTCATCACCTACGTTGTACTTTTCCTTACTGGCCTGGAACTGGAGCATGGTGGCGGCGGTTTGGTCGCCGTTGTTATCCCTGCTTTGCCAGTAAGGGGTATCCATATAGAATGCAGAGCCGGTGATATGCCCGCTCCTGGGGTCTTTCACCAGTACCAGGTAGCGGCCCCAGTCGTCTTCCGAAACGCTGAATGTCCAGTTACCCCTGCCGTTATTGAGCCGCACCGTCTCTGTTTTCAGGAGCTTGTTGTATTCATCCTGGGTGAAGTTGCTGAGGTTATCGCCGTTATCATCCCACCACCAGCGCCATTGAATGCGGTAGAACTGAACTTCCACATCGTTGCTTCCGCTGACGAGGTTTCCACGGCTGTCGACATTCACGATCTGCATGGAATGGGTTTTCCCGGCCAGTAAATAGCCGAATGGTTTTTCACCGTTGGGCAGTTTCATACCCACATAACTTGTAAAGGGACTGTAGGGTATGCTTACATTATCTATGCTGAAACTTCCACCGGGTTCAAATACCTTCACCACCATGTTTGCGCTCAGCATACCCGGGGCTGTTTCATCGATGGCAAAATCCGTTTTCAGCGCCGCATTGCCTTCTGCATCAAGTGTGCCTTCGTAAATGGTCTTGCTTTGGGTTGAATAGTTTGAAGCCGGGTTATCGAAATCAAAGCCGGCAAACTTAGGGAAGGAAGTGGTTTTGGCATACAGCGATGCATCGATCTTTGCTTTCAGGTTCCTGCCTACGGCGCCAAAGAGCCATTTGGCATTGATGGTGCCCGTACCGGTATTTCCCTTTCCCAGGATGGCATCCTTGCCAAAGTCCACATTGATCTTAAGCCGGTTGGGCATCACGGTCTCCACCTTGATGCGCTTTTCAAAACCGGCGCCTCCTACTTTTATCTTCGCCGTCCAGTTGCCGTTGGGGGAGGAAGGGTCGGTATTGGTCCTGAAAAGATAGAACCCATCCTCCGCATTGGTCTG
>CAZEZE010000476.1:0-2104 GCA_964516445.1 uncultured Chitinophaga sp.
TCCCACGAGGCACTGTCTCCCAACCATGTCTCGGCGGTCACGGACCCCGAACTGGCGCTGGTTGTTCAGCAAATGCAGAAGAACCCGAACGAGATCAACCGGCAGGTCACTTACCTGATCGTATTCAACAGTTTTGCCCCCAGTGAACTGACGGGCAGCACCGGCAGTTTTTCCGTGGCCAGTCTCGGCCTGACCACCATCTCGGGGATCTTTCTGAATGTGATCAGCGACCAGATCAACAAGATACTTGGCAACCTGCTGAAGAGTGATAAGTATAATATCAGCCTCAACACTTCTATTTATAACAGGAATATCATCGATCCCAACAGCAACTCCCGGCTGGAATTGGGCAGTAATATTAATTTCTCCATCGGGCGGGCCTTCTTCAATAACCGTTTCATCATCTCTACCGGTTTGGGATTTGACGCCCCCCTGCAGCAAACGGCCACGCAACAGGCTTTTTCACAGCAGTTGCTGCCCGATGTAACACTTGAATGGCTGATCAACCAGGCCGGTACAATACGGGCCTCCTTTTTTTACCGGGAGAATACCGATTACCTGACCACGGCCACTTCCGGCGGACCCGGCAAGGCAAGAAGGATCGGTGCCAATGTTTCATACCGGAAAGATTTTGACAGATTGGGTGATATTTTCCGGCGCAGGAAAAAACCGGCACCCCCGGCAGAACCCGTTACACCTGTCGCGGAAGAAAAGAAAGAAGAGGAAAAAAAAGAGAACCCTATTAAAGAAGACTGAACGTATTATTCGTTCTCGAGGATCTCGTGACCCATTTTATCACGCTTGGTCTCCAGGTATTTTTCATTATGCGGATTTGGACAAACCTCGATCGGAACATTCTCCACGATCTCCAGCCCATATCCAACCAGGCCCACTCTTTTTTTCGGGTTATTGGTCATCAGCCGGAGTTTGGTGATGTTCAGGTGACGCAGGATCTGCGCCCCCAGTCCGTAATCCCGCTGGTCCATCTGGAATCCGAGGTGCAGGTTGGCTTCTACCGTATCCATGCCCTGTTCCTGCAGGCGGTAGGCTTTGAGTTTATTCAGCAGCCCGATCCCGCGGCCTTCCTGGTTCATATATAGTATGGCGCCTTTCCCTTCCGCCTGCACCATCTTCATCGCCTTATGCAACTGGTCACCGCAATCACAGCGCAGTGAGCCCAGTATATCCCCGGTAAAGCAGGAGGAGTGAACCCTTACCAGTACAGGTTCTTCTCTTTCCCAGTTGCCTTTGATCAGGGCAAGGTGTTCATTGGAAGAAAGTTTTTCTTTGAAAGCTACGAGTGTGAAATCACCGTAGCGGGTCGGCATATCCACTCTTACGATCTCTTCGATCAGCGAATCAGTTTTGATCCTGAACTCTATCAGGTCCTTTATCGAGATGAGTTTAAAATCAAATTTTTTCGCCACTTCGATCAGTTGTGGGAGCCGGGCCATGCTACCGTCTTCGTTCATGATCTCTACCAGTACCCCGCCATAGGGTGGGGCGAATCCCGCCAGCCTGGCAAGGTCTACCGCGGCTTCGGTATGACCGGCCCTTCTCAATACACCCCCTTTTTTAGCACGAAGGGGGAAAATATGACCGGGTCTTCCCAGGTCGGAAGGCTGAGTATCGGGGTCGATCAGCGCATTAACCGTTTTGGCCCGGTCATGCGCGGAGATACCGGTACTGCAACCCTGGCCCAGCAGGTCCACCGAAACCGTAAATGCGGTTTCATGCAGGGCTGTATTATTATTGACCATGAGTTCCAGTCCCAGTTCATCGCAGCGCTCCTCGGGTATGGCTGCGCAGATCAGGCCACGGCCCTGTTTGCTCATGAAATTGATGACCTCAGGGGTCACATTGGCGGCGGCGGTCACAAAATCTCCCTCATTTTCACGGTCCTCATCATCTACCACCACCACCAGTTTTCCCTCCCGTATGTCGTTCAGCGCGCTGTCTATTGAGTCGAACATAAGCTGCTCTTTCCTGCAAAATTACAACAAAGAGACCGCAGCCGGTTTTCGGGCATTCCGGAGCAGCAAAAAAGGGTTGTCCAATGTCATTATAAAGCCTTATTTTTCAGTCCTGATTTGTTAATATTTGC
>CAZEZE010000477.1:0-2099 GCA_964516445.1 uncultured Chitinophaga sp.
AAACGAATTTAAACCAATAATCCGCATGGCGGCGCATACGATCAAAACCATTCAGAAAATTCCCGTTTCACTGCAGAAAGCATGGGATTTTTTTTCCAATCCGGCCAACCTGGAGACTATTACTCCTGCCGGTATGGGATTTACCGTCATTTCAAAGTACCACGGACCGGTCATGTACCCCGGCCAGCTGATCGAGTATAAAGTGAAACCATTTGCAGGGATACCGGTTTACTGGATGACGGAGATCACCCAGGTGGTGGATAAAAAATACTTTGTGGATGAACAGCGTTTCGGGCCGTACCGTTTCTGGCAGCACCAGCACCATTTCAGGGAGATACCCGGCGGGGTTGAAATGACGGATATCGTTCATTACAGGAACCCCTTCGGGTTTCTCGGGAGGATGGCAAACAGCTTCTTTGTCGCTAAAAAACTTCAAAAAATATTTGCCTACCGGTTCCGTGCAGTGGAAGAAAAATTCGGGAAATGGCAGCGTGGGTAAGTATCCGGTCCTCAGTAACTAATTGGAATTCATGATCTGTCAGGAAAAGGGCAGAAATAATCAATTCAGCTGTTTTTTTCAGGCATTCTTCTCTATTTTCGCCCACTAAAATAATCAACCGTGAAAAAATTAGTTTTAACTGCAGTAGTGGCTTTCGGGGCTTTTGTTTCGTTTGCCCAAACCAATGACAAGATGAAGAAGCATTCAGGGGAAACGCTGGAAGTGAAGGTGTTGAAAGTAAATGAGACCACCATCAATTTCAAATATCCCGGGGAGGATGCCGAGCAAACCATCGGCAAGTATGCCATCGCCAGCATTACCTACGGAACATCCGGCCGTAAAGAGAACATCAGTGACAGGATCAACGTGGGCAGTAAGGATGATTGGGAGAGCGTGGTTATCCTGACCGATGCCAGTGAAGTGATCGGCCTTAAGAAAGGGGAAGAGATCAGGGGCAAAACCTCCGGCCTGTTGTCCTACAACACCGCCGGTTCCGCCGATAAGAAAGCGACCCGTAAGATCAAGGAGGAAGCCGCTGAACTGGGAGCGCCCTTTATTCTGCTGACCGCTGACAAGTCGGATGGATTCGGAGTAAAGCAATCTATCAAGAAAGGGTATACTTATTCTTATAAGTGATCTTTGTTGCGATACAAAAGAAAAGGCTGTTCATATTGAACAGCCTTTTCTTTTGACATACTTTTTCCCTATCAACCCGGCATCCTCGAAATATATTTTTCGATCTGTTTGATCTGGTCGACGATCTGGGGGGTGGTGGGTCTCAGCGCTTTTGCTTTCCTGAAAAAATCCTTACTCGCCCTGAATTCCCTTTTGTTCATCATAATGCTGCACATCTGCAGGTAGGCGGCCGCTTCATTTTCCTTATCGGGAAGGCCCTTGCGGATGGCCTGGCGGATATAGCTTTCCGCCTGCTTCAGGTCATTTTTCTGCATGGCAAGCATACCCATTTGCAACATGCTGGCGCCCTCCGCCTCTTTCATCGGCATGCCCAGGTCAAGACCTTTTTTCATCATCTTCTCGGCCCCGTCAAAATCCTGCTTCATCATGGCGATATTGCCTTTGAGGGTATAATACACCGAGCGGATGGGTTTGTACAGGAGGTTGGGGAATTGAATGGAGTTCAGCACTTTCTCCGCGCCTTCCATATCACCGTTCTCCATATACTCCTGTATCAGCCGAAGAGGGCCAAAGAAAAAATGTCCAAGAACCAGGATCAGCCCGACGAGGTAAAGGGGAAATGCGGGCCAGAACCCGGATGAATAATTGACATAACCACCGAGTACGGCCAGCGCAACCCCGATCCAGAGACGGTATTTTATGAGAAGGTTGTAGAATTTCATTTTTGTAAGATGAGTTGGTAGTCCCGACAGGAATCGAACCTGTATCAAAAGTTTAGGAAACTTCTATTCTATCCATTGAACTACGGGACCAATATAAATAAGAACATTACCGGCTTAAAAAAAAAGCCTGTTTAAAGCGGTGTTTGTTTCTGGAGCCTTATTGAATTTCCAGGCCGACGGGTGACCGGGTTTTGCAATAACGGGTTGCAAATATAGGAAACACAGCATGTTTTTGTAAGTTA
>CAZEZE010000478.1:0-2098 GCA_964516445.1 uncultured Chitinophaga sp.
AGCTGCAGCTGGCCATGGGTGTGATCGGTAGCAAAATAAGCTTCCCCGGAAAACAGGAGGAAACACTTATCGCCAACGCGGAAGCGTCGGTCGCAGACATGATTCGCGAGATCAATGTATTTTTCGATACCAAATGGGCCGCATACCGTAAACTGGCGGAGGCAACACCCCTGAACCTGTTCAGGGATTATAAACCCATTGAATAACCGCGAACGGGGTCATTCCCTGTTCAGAATGGTTTGTAAAAGTCAATTAATGCCGGAAAGCCGGTAAGGCAGCTTGAAAATGGAAAGGGGCATCAACCCTTCCTGTCTTTCCGGCTTACGGGCATCAGTATTTGTTTTTTTCTTTTGAGATCGCTTCAATTATTTTTACCGAATGATGAAATTAAATACCGGCGCCTGGATTGGCATTATCGGTGGTATCGTCGGTCTGCTGGTAGGTATCGGCGCCGTACTGAGCACGGCCGGGTCTTCGGGCATTTATATCACGGCAGGCATCATCATTGTGTTCGGCGGGATGTTTTTTCTCTTTTACAAATTATTTTTCGGACCGATGATCAATGCCTCCCGCCTGCAAAAAACAGGACTTCCCGGCCGGGCACGCATCCTGGAAGTAAAAGATACCGGCGTTACCATCAACAATAATCCGCAGGTAAAACTGATGCTGGAAGTAAAAACAAACCTGGGACAAAAATATAATGCGCAGTGCCGGGTCCTGGTTTCCCGGATCAATCCCAACCAGTATATGCCCGGTATGGAAGTGCCGGTAAAAATTGACCCGAAAAACGAACAGAACGTGGTCATCGATTTCAGTGGCAGCGGGGCGGTGGCAGCGGCTGCCGGCAGCGGATTGACCGCCCCCAATGCGGAGCAGCTGAAAACCGAACTCGAAAAAATGCAGCAGGAAAATAACCAGATCGCCTTATCCGGCAGACCGGCCCGTGCCATCATCAAAAAAAATACCTGGCTGGGAGCCTATGTCAACGGGAATAATCCTTACGTGGAACTGGAGCTGGAAGTTTTGCCGGAAAATGCGACCGCTTTCAGTGGCAAAGCCCGGGGTGTCATTGCAGAATCATCCGTAAATAAATACCAGCCCGGCTGCGAAATTTTCGTGAAATATGATTTATATGATAACAGCAAAGTGGTGATCGACCATTCCTGAATCACTAATTAATCCCTTATACATATTTTATTCTGTTCATTCTTTTTTGGCTGGTTTTCAACCGGTAAAAATCTTTTTGACTTTATTTTCCCGCTTTGGCACCGTCTTTGACTTTTCCAGACTGAAACAAAATAATGACTTATGAAAAAGCTATTATTTACAGTGATGCTGCTTTCCGGACTGGTTGCCCTGGCTCCGCGTACGGAAGCCCAGGTAAGGGTTGGCGTCAATATCAATATCGGTGACCAGCCGCCCTGGCGGCCGGCGGGGTATGATTACGTGGATTATTATTACCTGCCGGATATTGAATGTTATTACTATGTGCCGCGTCACCAGTTTATTTATCTCTCGAATGGCCGCTGGGTATTTTCCGCCTCGCTGCCTTATTACTACCGCAACTATGACCTGTACGGCGGGTATAAAGTGGTGGTGAACCGGCCGAACGCCTATTATTATTTTGAACAGGACCGGGTCCGTTATGCCAAATGGAAACAGCCGAAATATTATAAGCCCGAACACCATGATAATGGCTGGCACAAGGGCTGGTATAAGCAAAAACGCGGCAGGCACTGATCAATAATTTTATTGAACAGTTCCCGGTCCCCGGAATTACGGTTCCGGGGACTGTTTTTTTCCGGCGGACAGACACGTTAAATACAAATCAGGGGGAACCGGTTTAACGGTACTGATAAACAGATATCCCGCTGCGTACACCGAAATCGCAGGGTTTTACCTTTCCTCTGTAATTGCGGCCGTCCCGGCTGCCGCTGCGTGCAAGCCATAATTTCCGACATTGTCATGGAGCCATATCAGGGGTCTGTCTGCCCCAATTCCTTTACTTTTGCCGCAAAGGCCGGGTTATGAAGTTGTCCTATCTTTCAGAGACACTGATCGGTTCCGAAATCGTAAAACTGGGCGGGGAAATAAAGGA
>CAZEZE010000479.1:0-2096 GCA_964516445.1 uncultured Chitinophaga sp.
CCTTGTCTATTTTATGCTGAACCGGAATACGGTCTGTCGCTTTTTCCTCAATATAAACCGGGCATTGCCTGATCTCCCGGTAAATGGCCTCAACATCCGTGCCGGCGGTTATCTTCACCACGCCCCTGTTCAGTTCTACCAGTACCCGGGGCACAAAAAAATGGAGGTCGCTGAAACCGACCCTGTCGCAATGCCCCGAACTCAACTCCTCGGTTTCGTTTTTAAGGTCATATCCGAAATGGCCGAATATCCATTCGCCCGGGTGGGCTTCATAAAAATGTTGCAGTTCCAAATAGGCATTAGCGGCATTGGTTTCGATTCCGGCGATGGACCCGGCGGCAAGCAGGCACTCGAAGGCAGACCTGGAAATATCATAGTGCCTGTTGTCGAGAAAACAAAAAATGCTGAACCGGTTTACCCAGTTCAGCATTTGTATCCTGAATTCGTTGTGATCATCAACAGGAAAAGAGATACATTGTTTCACTTGTTTATTTTTCCCGTTAATGGGTCATGCGTCAATAATCATCGTCATCATCGTCAAAGTCTCCACCCCCATCCAGGTCGTCAAAACCCAGGTCCTTGAAGTCATCGTCGACTTTGAAATCATCATCATCACCTCCCTTGGAGCCTTTTTTACCAGGCCCTTTCTTACCCTTTGATTTGGGCACGTCAAACTCATCAAAATCCGGGTCCCAGTCGTCATCTTCATCAGGTGTATTCCAGTCGTCTTCGATCTCCTCTTCATCCTCGTCGTCATCGTCATCTTCTTCCACTTTTTTCTTTGAAGAGGATTTTTTCTTCGGGGCCGGTTTAATGTCCATATCCTCATCTTCACCAAGGTCTTCTTCCTCTTCTTCCTTGTTCTTTGAACGGGAGGTTTTTTTTGCAGATTTGATGGCAGGGTCAGCGCCCGTCCTGACAGGGGCTTTTTTTACGTTATCAGATTTTAAAACCATATTCAAACAGGATTAGTACTGTAAAATTTAAACGGGTTTTTTAAATAGCCAAAAATATTATGACCTTTTTTTTCCTTTTTTCAGGCCAGCACCAGCTGGTCCCTTCCGGGGCCGTTGCTGATATATTTTATGGGCACCCCCAGGAAGTCATTCAGGTAACTGATATAGTTCTTCATTTCTTCCGGGAGCGCCGAGAACCTGGCGATCCCGCTGATATCTTTTTTCCAGCCGGTAAAGGACCTGTACCCGGGTTCGATCTCCACCCGGTTCATCTGGAAGGGGACAAAGCTTTTATCCTCCCCGTTAATCCTGTAGCTGTTGCATACTTTCAGTTCATCAAGACCGTCGAGTATATCGGCCTTGGTCATGATGATCTGTGTGACACCGTTTATCATACATGCAAACTGCAGGGCCACCAGGTCTATCCATCCGCAGCGGCGGGGTCGGCCGGTAGTGCTCCCGAACTCATTACCCGTTTTTCGGATCAGCTCACCGGTCTCGTCATTCAGTTCCGTGGGGAAAGGCCCGCTGCCCACGCGTGTGCAATATGCTTTCGAAACGCCAAATACTTCCCTGATCCTTTGGGGGGCCACACCCAGTCCTGTACAGACACCAGCGGATATGGTACTGCTGCTTGTAACAAAGGGGAAAGTGCCAAAATCCACATCCAGCATACTTCCCTGGGCCCCTTCTGCAAGTACCTTGTTTCCCTGCTGTATTTTTTCATTGATAAAATATTCGCCATTCACGATCTTAAAGCCCCTCAGGAAATCGATGGCCTCAAAAAATTCCTCTTCCCACGCACTGATGTCTTCCTGGAAATTAAAGCTGTCAAGGAGCTTCTGGTGTTTTAACCTCAGTTTGATATAATCTGTGGTAAAACTTTTGTCGAGCAGATTACCGACCCGTAAACCGTTCCTGCCCGTCTTATCCATATATGCAGGGCCGATACCCTTTAACGTACTTCCGATCTTTTCATTGCCCTTTGATAATTCACTGGCTTTGTCAATGGCCCGGTGGGTAGGCAGGATCAGGTGGGTACGTTCGCTGATATAAAGATTCTTTTTATAATCCACCCCCATGGCTGCCACATTTTCACATTCCCTTTTCAGGGTAACGGCATCCAGCACCACTCCATTA
>CAZEZE010000480.1:0-2093 GCA_964516445.1 uncultured Chitinophaga sp.
TAATTTCCGGGTTCGTTTTACACGCAGCAGGGCACCATCCCTGTTGTTTGTGAAAGGACGGCAAAGGTAAGGGTAAAACGGGTACAGGGAAAGGAGATCCAGAAGTTTTTTTGGGCTTCAGAGTGTTAAATGGGCTGATTTTACAGGCTTTCCGTAAAAAACAGCGGCGTGGTTGTCAAAATCCTCCGTTGAATCGGTGGTATAAAAGGAAATATGGCCATTTTTACTGCACCTGGCCTCTATTTCCGGGTGACGGGCCAGGTAATCCCGGAGGCTGGCAGCCACGATCTCACCCTGAGATAAAAGGGTTGTACCCGCCGGGGTATACTGCCTTATTTTATCCATCAGGAGGGGATAATGGGTACAGGCGAGTAATAGGGTGTCTATTTTTCCCTCCCTGTCCATCAGTTCCCTGATATTCTTTTGTATAAAGTAATCGGCCCCGGGCGAATTATACTCATTATTCTCTACCAGGGGCACCCACATGGGGCAGGCCTGCTGGAAAACACGTATGGCCGGGTAAAACTTTCCGATCTCTATCGGGTAAGAACCGGAGATCACCGTTCCGCTGGTGGCCAGTATGCCCACGTTATTGGTTTTGGTGAACCTGCCGATGATCTCAGTGGTGGGGCGGATGACGCCAAGTACCCTTTTGGAGGGGTCGATCCGGGGCAGGTCATTTTGCTGGATGCTGCGCAGGGCTTTTGCCGAAGCGGTATTGCAGGCCAGTACCACGAGTGAACATCCCTGTGCAAACAGCCATTTTACGCATTGCAGGCTGTATTCATACACCGTTTCAAAACTGCGTGGCCCATAGGGAGAACGGGCATTATCGCCCAGGTAGATATAATCGTATTGCGGAAGCCTTGCCGTTATTTCCTTCAGTACGGTAAGTCCGCCATAGCCGCTGTCAAATACGCCGATGGGTTGCTGCTTCATTCATCAAAAATAACAAAGCCTCCTGAAGTAACAGGAGGCCTGGTCATCTTTAAAAAGAATATTTTAATTACCGGCAGGCTTGGTAGCTGCGGCCGGTGCCGGGTCTTTAATGCCCAGTTTCGCTTTAACAAGCGGCAGCAGATCGTCGCCGGGAGGCATGACGAGCAGGGTGCCGGCAGAATTATCGATCACGTAACCATAGCCTTTTTCTTTGGCCACGGCCTTGATGGCATCCATGGCTTTTTCACGAACCGGTGCGATCTTTTTCTGAGCATATTGGTTGGCTTTGTCGGTAGCCGTTGCATCATAGTTCTGCAGTTCCTGGTACAATTTCACCAGTTCATCCCTCCGGATCTCTTTCATACTCGCAGAAAGGGTTGCGGAATCCTTGAAATACTGATCCCTTTTCTTATCTGCCTCGGTCTGCAGGGTCTGGCCCTGCTGCTGAAGAGAGGCCTGGTATTCGGTGAGTTCTGCATTAACTTTTGCCGCTTCGGGCATCAGGCTCATGAGTTCATCGGTATTGATATACCCGATCTTGTTCTGGGCAGAGGCACTGAATCCGAAAATCCCTGAGGCCATCACAGCTGCTACAATTAACTTTTTCATTGTTATTTTGATATTTGTTGATTTCGTTCTTAGTAAGTTCGTTTGGGGCTGACCCCCGCTGCAGGGCAGCGTATTATTACCATTTATTTAACACCCAGGTTCCTCAGCACATCTGCGCTCCTGTCGAGTTTTGGGTCGGCAAAGATAACGGTAATTCCTTCACTTTTATCCAATATGAAATCATATTGTTTTTCTACAGCCAGCTTCTGCACCGCATTATAAACCCTGTCCTGGATGGGTTTGATGAGCTCTCCTCTTTTTTTAAAGAGGTCTCCCTCAAAACCAAAGCGCTTTTTCTGGAGGTCACGCAGTTCTTTTTCCTTGTTGTATAATTCATCCTCTCTTTTTTTCTTCAGCACATCGCTCAGCATAACCTGCTCAGCTTCATAGTCCTTATACATTTTATCCATGAGGCCCTGCTTCTGGTCGATCTCCTGCTGCCATTGTTCACTGAACTGGTCAAGTGCCTTTTGGGCTTCCTTGTATTCGGGCAGTTTGTCTAAAATATACTTGGTATCGATCACTGCATAGCGCTGTGCGGTGCT
>CAZEZE010000481.1:0-2092 GCA_964516445.1 uncultured Chitinophaga sp.
ATATTTTTTCTTCGTATACTTGAAATATCCCACCTGCATCATCACACTCAGCGATTCCACAAAGAATATTCCGCAGAAAATCGGTATCAGCAGTTCCTTGTGCACGATGATCGCCAGTGCCCCGATGATCCCGCCCAGCGTGAGGCTCCCCGTATCGCCCATGAATATCTGTGCCGGGTAAGAGTTGTACCACAAAAACCCGATACAGGCCCCGATCATCGACGCAATGAAAATGGACAGCTCATTCAGCCCGGGGATATACATGATGTTCAGGTAATCGGCAAAGACCAGGTTACCGCTGGCATAGGCGAATATGCCGAGCAGGGCCCCGATGATCGCCGATGTTCCCGTCGCCAGCCCGTCGAGCCCGTCCGTAAGGTTGGAGCCGTTGGAAACCGCGGTGATAATGAAGATCACGACCAGTATGTAAAGAACCCAGGTATAATCCCTCCACGATGCCGGTAACAACTTTGAATAATTGAACTCATGGTTTTTCACGAATGGAATGGTGGTTACCGGTGTCTTGGATTCCGTGAAATATTTTGTTTTGCCATTCACATTCTTCCCGAATACAGTAGAGTCCTTTAAAGCGCTCGCTTCGGTACCCACATACTCCCTCCATATTTTCACATCATCATTGAAATAAAGAGTGGCCCCGACAAGTATTCCCAGTCCAACCTGGCCGAGTATCTTGAACCATCCCGCCAGCCCGTCCTTTCCTGTTTTCCTGTATACTTCTCCTTTCTCCTGCGCCAGCCGCTTGCCTCTCAGCTTAAGGTAATCGTCAATAAATCCTATCACGCCCATCCATAAAGTGCTGATCAGCATCACCTGCACATACACTTCCGTAAGGTTGGCCAGTAATAATGTGGGTATCATGATCGCGAGAATGATGATGATACCTCCCATCGTCGGTGTCCCCCTTTTACTTTCCTGCCCGGCCAATCCTTCCTCCCGGATGCTTTCCCCGATCTGCCTCTTCTGAAGGAATTTGATCAGTTTTTTACCGTAGAAGGTTATAATGAAAAGGGATAACAGTACGGCCAGCAACACCCGGAAGGTGGTGAACTTGTACAGTTCACTTCCCGGGAAATTGATGTTCTGCTTATCGAACCATTCAAATAAATGGTACAACATGGTCTTGGTTTATCCGCCGTAGCTGTATGCGCAGGCGGGTTACTGTTTTACGCTGTTATCCTTACTTATCCAAAACACGGAACAACTCCATCACCACCTCCTTATCGTCAAAATGATTTCTCACGCCTTTGATCTCCTGGTACTTCTCATGTCCCTTTCCGGCAACCAGGATGATATCTTCCGGACCCGCCAGGCTGATCGCTGTTTTGATCGCCTCTTTCCTGTCCACGATCGAGATATACTTTCTCTTATACGCCGGCGCCAGCCCTTCTTCCATATCGCGAATGATCTGTGCCGGGTCTTCACTCCGGGGGTTGTCGCTGGTGAAGATCACTTTGTCACTGTGCTCACAGGCCGCTTCAGCCATAAGGGGTCGCTTCGTCCTGTCCCGGTCGCCGCCGCATCCTACCACCGTGATCACCTGTTCAAACCCCTTTTTTAATTTCTTTACCGCCGCCAGTACATTCAGCAGGGCATCGGGTGTGTGCGCGTAATCCACAATCGCCATCACCCTTTCCCTGGCGGAGATCAGGTAATCAAACCTTCCTTCCGCTCCCGTTTGTTCACTCAGCGCTGTCAGCACTTCCTGCTTTTCTTCCCCGAGGCAAAGCGCCGTTCCATACACCGCCAGCAGGTTATACGCATTGAACTCCCCGATCAGCCTGAAGTGCACTTCCGTTTCGTTCACTGTCATCTGCAAACCATTCAGACTGTTATCAAGGATCTTTCCCTTGAAATCAGCCAGTGTGCGCAGGCTGTAGTAATACTTTTTCGCGGGTGTGTTCTGCAGCATGACCATCCCCCTTTTGTCATCCGCGTTGCTGATCGCAAAAGCCTCAGCCCGCAGGGAATCGAAGAAGGATTTCTTCACCCGGATGTATTCATCAAAAGTTTTGTGATAATCCAGGTGGTCATGCGTGATATTGCTGAACACGGCGCCCGTATACTGTAACCC
>CAZEZE010000482.1:0-2084 GCA_964516445.1 uncultured Chitinophaga sp.
AGTACCGGAATAGATGGCTGCCAAGACAAAATAAGGGCCGAAAATGGTACTGTGCCAACCTGGCCGCAGGGTCATACCGAAGATCCAGGAAAGCACGGAGTGAACGATGATAGCAAGTGGAACGATCATAATGGCCATCAGGTTCATGGAAATTCTGATATGTCTTTTCTGACCGTGTGTACCCCTGTATCCCAACGCGAGTATCTTATACATCTTTTGCTTCCATTTGGGGATATTCAGTTTGGCATCGCGATAAATGGCAAAGTCCTTGATCAGGGCCAGGTAAAGAAAAATGACACTGCCGGTAAAATAAGTACCGATGGCCAGCACGTCCCAGGTGATCGGGGATTGCAGGCGGGGGTAGAGGAAAAGATGATGCAGCCTGTCGAGCCTGCCCACACACAATAAAATAAAGACCGGCCCGATGATGGTGGAAATAACGGTGATCATTTCCGCGATCCGGATGATGGGTTTACGCCATTCTACATTAAGGATATGGAGAATACCGGAGATAACGGCCCCCGCGTAACTGATACCGATAAAGAAAATGAAATTGGCAATATAAAGACCCCATACAACATTATCCCGCATACCGGTCACGTCGTGACCTTTAACTACCTGCAGGTAAAGCGCATATCCCCCCAAACCAATCCACAGCAAATAAAAAATGGTCCATCCCCAGGCCCTTCGTCCGAATTTTTCAATAACAGGCTTCTGGTAATTAAGTAATTCCTGCTGATATTTATTGAGTTCCATAATAAAAATTGATCAGTGAATGATTAGTGATTTGCCGCTCCGGAGGTTTTCTTGTCAGGCTCCATAATATCCTTGAACCGTGCTTTTATATTTGAATCGAGATTCTCATATCCTCTTTCTACAGGAAACTGGCGATCCTTTGGTGGCAGGTAATATACCCTTGGCTTGGTGCCCAGTTCTTCCTGGAAACGGTAGGCGGCCCGGTCTTTGATCAACTGGGAGAAGCTGACCGTCTCTTCACCATTGGAAACTGTGTCTTCGTTCTCATCCCCGAAATAGAAAACGCCGTTGGGACAGGCTTCCACGCAGGGTGGAAGCAGACCTTCCCTTGCCCGGTCAGGACAGAAATCGCATTTTTCCACCGTGCCTACTTTGGCAGGGATACCTGTTTCAGCAGAATAGGCAAGCCCCCTGATATCAAAAGGTAATTCAGGTTCATCCCAGTTGAACACCCGGGTGGAGTAAGGGCATGCAGCCATGCAGAATTTACAACCGATACAACGGTCATTGTCGATCAGCACCAGCCCGTCCTGCCGTTTGAAAGTGGCATTGACCGGGCATACTTTTACACAGGGCGGGTTATCGCAATGGAAACATTGTTTGGGGAACCAGTAAGGCGGACTTTTTTCATTATCCTTCATCAGTTTCACTGTCAGCCACTCCACATCTTCCGGGCGATAGTGCCATTTCTGGCAGGCGGAAATACACTTGCGGGCATTTTTACAACGGGAGAGGTCCACCACCATAACAAATTTCTTTCCGGCTATACCCTGCCGTTGCTCCAGCTTGGACAAAATGGACATATGTTCCTGGTGGTTCAGGTAAGCGGAATCGATCTCCACGATCTCTCCTTCAGGGGAAAGCAGCCGGACCTTTTCACCGGATGCTACTTTTTTGGACGAACAAGAGCAGACCGAGCTTCCGCAGGCGGTTACGGCAATGGAGGCAACGGCAGCGGTTTTCAAAAAGTCACGCCGGCCCTTGTCTGTGATTTCTTCCTGTTTCATGCTGTTGGTTTAAAGCAATGAATAAATAATCAGCTGTTGTCTTTGGACGGGTTCTTCATCCAGTCATAAATCTCTTTGTTACTGGATTTTTTCTTTTGTGAGGCTGCCTCCAGGATGGCTTTGCTGACCTCCACCAGTTTACCGTCGGGGGTAAGCATTTTTACCATTTCTCCGTTTTTTTCAGCAGAGCCGGCAAGCAGTGTGGAAAAAAAATCCCTTCTGGAATTATTTTTTTGTTGCTTATTAGTTCCCATATGCAATTTTTTATTTCTTAAATTTAAGGAAAAGGCGACGCAACTTATTCACCAAAAACTGACAGTA
>CAZEZE010000483.1:0-2080 GCA_964516445.1 uncultured Chitinophaga sp.
GGTGACCGAGAGCGGTATAGGGAAATATAGCCCTGGCCCCGGATTGGATAAGCAGGCTTTCCAGTTTATCTCCGTAGTAGTTGGCGCTGTCCATTTTTTTCAGCTCCAAATAATCCATACATAGTTTTCCCAGGCAATGGTAGATCTGCTCGGAATCTTTTATTTCATAGGCCAGCAATAAAGCCTGGTTAAACTGATCGATGGAAACATGATATTCTTCCTTCCTGTCACTGGCCTGTCCAATGGCATTTCTTAATTCGATCTCCATCCTTTTATTACCCGTACGTTCTGCAATGATTAAACCATCCCTGGCAAAGCGGATGCATTTGTCATTCATGCCCCGCTTTAAAAAGATGACCGTGATATTGGTATAAGGCTTTGTCAGTATGGAAAGATCTTTTGCTTTATCAGCCAGCAGGATCGCATGGGTATAATACATCATGGCAAGGCTGTCTTTGTTCCTGGCCCCGCAAAAAATGCCCAGGTCAGTATTGATTTTTGCCTCCTTGTTATAATCCGCCGTTTTCCTGGTCACCGACAGGGCTTTTTCAATATAGCTTTCCGACTTTTTTTCCATATCAAGATGAATATACATCCGGGCGATATTGATCCAGGCTTTGATCTTTAAACTATCGGTGGAAATGCCGGCCACCTTTCGTTCCAGTTCATCCGCACAGGTGATGGCAAGTTCTTTGGGCATCCCGGCAAATTTTTTTTGTAGACCAAGGAGAGAATCAAAAGATAAATTCACCATAGCTGAAGCCGACGGAAAGGAAAGGGTGCTGTCCCCGGAAGGGGTTTGCGAAATACCGGTGATGGCACAGAATAAAAAAGCACAAAACAGAAAGCTATGCCGTTGGTTTTTGTTCATGGCACTAATCTATGAAATCTATAACAGGTTTTAAAATATGAGACTGGCAGGTAGTGGGTACATTTCACGCAAAGCCGCAAAGAATAAATACGTAAGTCGCAAAGGCCCGTTGCGTCTTTTGTATAAAATGTAGCGCCTTTGTGAGAAATATTTCAAACTTGCCCACTTCTGGCTAACAGAAATTATGACGATATCCGGAATTAAACCCTATCTTCGCGTGCTACTCCACTCATGTCACGGCAGTTGTATGCCGGTGGTACTTAGACAAATTTTCGCTGATTCAGAACCTACAACATCTTAGCCAGCCCCATCCACAGTTTTACTGTGATTTAAACATAAAAACCTTTTATGGCTTTTAAAAAATTAGAAATTATTGAACCGATCCTCAGGGCAGTTGCCGCAGAAGGATACACGATCCCGACACCTATCCAGCAGCAGGCTATACCATTGGTGCTGCAACGCAAAGACCTCCTGGGCTGTGCTCAGACAGGAACAGGCAAGACGGCCGCATTCGCCATTCCGATCCTGCAGATCCTGCATGAACAAAAACCGATGGCGCCCGGTATCAAAGTATTGATATTAACACCGACGAGAGAACTCGCGATACAGATCAATGAAAGCTTTGCGGCCTACGGGAAATATACCGGCATCCGTCATACCGTCATTTTTGGCGGCGTGTCCCAGTTAAACCAAACGAATGCGTTGAAAAGAGGAGTGGATGTATTGATCGCTACTCCGGGTCGTTTACTGGACCTGATGACGCAGGGTTATATTCGTTTGGACAAACTACAAATATTTGTACTCGATGAAGCCGATCGTATGCTCGACATGGGTTTTATCCATGATGTAAAAAAAATAATCGCAAAACTTCCCGCGAAAAGACAAACCCTTTTCTTTTCGGCCACCATGCCACCGGAGATCCAGAAACTGGCGAATGTATTATTAACCCATCCGGCCAAAGTGGAAGTGACCCCTCCTGCTTCGACCGTTGATAAGATCGTGCAAAGTCTTTATCATATCGGCAAAATGGAGAAACCGGAATTACTGCTGCACCTGCTGCAGGATAAAGCGATCGTCACGGCCCTGGTATTTACCCGCACCAAACATGGTGCTGATAAAGTGGTAAGGATTTTACAAAGACATAATATACGGGCAGCTGCGATACATGGCAACAAATCGCAGAATGCAAGACAGGATGCACTGGCCAAT
>CAZEZE010000484.1:0-2077 GCA_964516445.1 uncultured Chitinophaga sp.
GTTTCCTGATACTCGGTTTCCGGGATACATTCATGTATTTCTTCAGCCGCAAGAGAAAAAAATTCTATATGCGCCTGACGGCAGGTGAAATGTCATTCTACCTGTTCTGTATCGGGTTGAGCTTTGTGAATTTTCACGCTACCCTCTTTATTTTTATCATCCCTTTTGTTTTTGCAAGGATTGTCATGATGCTGGGCAACTGGACACAGCATGCTTTTGTGGACATGGAGAACCTGGAAGACAATACCATCAACTGTATTAATACCGTTTACAACAAGACCTGCTGGAATGATGGTTACCATGCCGTTCACCACGTACGGCCTGCTTTGCACTACACAGAGATACCCGGTGAATTCCTGAAGAACAAGGATGTTTTCGCCAAACAGAAAACGCTTACGTTTGAGGGTATCCATTACCTCCATATTTTTATCTGGCTGATGACAAAACGCTACGATAAACTGGTCAAACATGTCGTCAACGTAAACAATATGTTCTCCAGCGAAGAAGAGGTCATCGCGCTGATGAAGGAAAGAACAAGAAAATACATACCCAAACAAACTGCTTAAAACAAAGGGCTTCCGTTGAAGCCCTTTATTATTTATTTCATTCTGCCTGCTTTTATCCCTTATTCTTTTTTCAGACCGATCACGGGTAGCGTCTTTTCATGAATCATTTGGTTCAGCTTGCCAACATCTTCCGTCATTATCTTTTTAAGTTTACCGAGTTGCGCGTCGATCTGCCCGGCCAGGTCCGCATAGGCTTCCTTTGCCTGTTTTGAAGGGGCGGCATTTCCGACTGCGGCAGCCCTGTACACCCCGGCGAGTTTGTCATCGAGCCGGATCGGGTAATTCAGCACATCCTGCCCGCTTTTGGCTTTTGTCTGGTGAAGCGCCTCTTCCACCATCGTCATTTGTTTATTGATGGTATCGATCTGCTGTTTGATCTCCCTGGGAACATCTTTCCCGTTCCTGGCACTGAAATCAGCCATCTGCTGCCGTACTTCCTTAATATTTTTTAATGCCTTCATCACTTCCGAAAATTTATCACGGATGGCAAGCAGGAAATTCACCTGGTCTGCGTATTCGTCCGTGCTGGTTTTATAATTGGGATCGGCCAGGATCGTGAACGGCACTTCGGTGGAGTCCTTACCCGATCTGAACTTTGCGAAATATTCTCCCGGGGCTGCTTTTGGCCCGCCTACCGAACCATTCCATAATATCAGTCCATCCGCTCTTTCCGCCGGGGGGTGATTCATATCCCAGACAAACAGGTTCATTCCCCTGTCAATATCGATCTTATTATCTTTTGATGTGGTAGAGAATGATTTGACCAGTTTCCTGTTCCGGTCGAGTATATCAATTGATAATTTGGACGAGTCGGTCGTATTTTTAATATAATAATGTATGACAACCCCGTTTGGAGGATTCATGCCCGCGTTCCGGACCGTACCGCCAAAACCACCAAATCGGCCGCCACCCTGCATTCTAAAGGAAGGATTCACATCAAACACATGGAGATCCTTATTTGTAATGGAAGCATTACGCTGTTGTACAACGCTGAGATCATCCAGTATGTAAATACTCCTGCCCTGTGTGCCAACTACAAGGTCATTGTCTTTAATGGCCAGGTCCGTAATGGGTGTTTCGGGCAGGTTGAGCTGGAATGAACGCCAGTTAGCACCGTCATCATAGGAGATATACATCCCGTATTCCGTGCCTGCATATAAAAGGCCGGGTTTTTTCCTGTCGGCCCGCAACGCCCGGGTAAAATGCTGTGAGGGTATCCCGTTCACGATCTGTTTCCAAGTTTTCCCATAATCCTCTGTTTTAATAATATAAGGTTTGAAGTCATCCGATTTGTAACGGGTACCGACAAAATAAGCCCCCCCTTTTTTAAAGGGATCCGCTTCCACGCAGTTCCACATGATCCATTTCGGAGAGTCACGGGGTGTTACATTCTCCCAGTTCTTACCGCCATCCCGGCTTACATGGATCAGCCCGTCATCACTCCCGCTCCATAACAGGTCTTTTTCATAAGGCGATTCCGCTGCCGTAAAAATGGTACAGTAATATTCCAC
>CAZEZE010000485.1:0-2074 GCA_964516445.1 uncultured Chitinophaga sp.
TGGCAGCAGAATTCAGCAATGATTATGTGAGCGCCGCCTCCGGAGGGCTGATACCCGATATCGGCGTCGGGCAATACGACCCGGCTTTTGAGAAAGTATTATGGTCACTTCCCAAAGACGGGGCCGTCAGCAAACCCTTTCTCACTTCCCATGGCTGGCATATCGTGAAACGCGTTTCCCTGAAACCCGTTATAACCGATCCGAACAACAAGGAATACCAGCAGGAGTTGCAGCAAAAAATAAATAACGACAGCCGCGCTAAAAATTCCCGTGATTTCATATTTAAGAAAGTAATAGATAAAAAGGGATTCAAAAAATTCCCCTATGATGACTTGGCCCTGTGGAATATGAGCGACAGTGTACTCGACAAAAAACCGATGACCTCCGGATGGGCCATTACGGCCACCACGCCTCTCTTTGCTATCGGCGACTCGGTCTATCATGCCAATCACTGGGTCAATTACGCGAATACCTACCGTTACAAACAGGATGGGAGTGGCGCCAAACCCTGGGACCAGGTGCGGGATGAATGGGTACGCTATGAGCTGGCAGAATATTACAAACAGCACCTCGAGGAATTCAGTGATGATTTCCGTTACCAGATGGCCGAATTCAAAGAAGGCAATCTCTTTTTTGAGATCATGCAGCAACAGGTATGGAACAGGTCGCAGACCGATTCGGCCGAACTGCTGGCGCTTTATGAAAAGAACCCGTCAAAATATCTATGGAAACAAAGCGCGGATGCTGTGTTGTTCTTCTGTTCTGATATGAACGCGGTGAACTCCGTTTACGGTGACCTGAAAAAAGACCCTGCCAACTGGCGTAGGATCACCGCGGCCTTCTCAGAGAAAGTGGTTCCCGATTCGGCCCGTTATGAATGGGACCAGATCCCCAATCTCAACAAAGCAGTGCCCCGGCCCGGGATGCTTACCAGTCCGCTGGTGAACAACAGCGACAACACTGCATCCTTTGCCTACATCATAAACGTTTACAACCAGCCCACGCAACGGACCTTCGCAGAAGCGAGGGGAATGGTGATCAACGATTACCAGGCCCTGCTTGAAAAAGAATGGGATGAGGCGCTGAGGAAAAAATATCCCGTGGTGATCGACCAAAAGGTACTGGCCGCCATTTCAAAATAATCCAGGTTCGTTATATACAAAAAGAACTCCCTGTACGCGGAGTTCTTTTTGTTGTACGCAAGAAAAAATGCAAGGTTCCTTTATTAAAAGTCTAATTTAAGAGAATGAAAAAAACATTCTTACTGACACTGCTTTCCCTTTTGGGCAATTACCATTTTGTTTCCGCACAAAGTGATAACGAAAAAAAGACAATTGAAGCAGAAGTCAGGAATCTCGACAGTTTGCATGCTGCTGCTGTCCTGAGCGGCAATCTGCAAGAAATGGATAAATACTGGACAGAGGATTTTATGGTTACAAACCCTTTTAATGAAATAGACAGAGCCGACAGAATTCGTAATGGCGCTGTTACATACTCTTCGTTTGAACGAAAATGCGAAGCGGTGCAAATCCATGAAAATACGGCCGTCTTAATGGGAAAGGAAACAGTTGTACCAAAAGGCAAATCACCTGATGCCGGTAAGACAATCATCAGGCGATATACTAATATATGGATGAAACTAAATGGACAATGGAGACTTGTAGCAAGACATGCAAGTGTTATTTGTTCCTAAATCCAGCGAACAGGATGCAGTTTGGTTACATAGCAGCTTAACAAATATGTTCACAGTTTTATAGTCTTCACCCCCGTACAGTTCGGATGACGTATCACGGAATATCGCTGCATCACCAGGCCAAAACGGTTCCGGTGATCATTTCCTGAATGATCCTGTTTTACAGATCCCTGACCACATTGGCTACCACATGGGGTTTGCCAAGTGTATAATAGTGCAATACCGGTACGCCGCTTTTCTTCAGTTCACGGGATTGTTCCAGCAGCCACCGCTCTCCCACTTTTTCCACTTCCTCATCGGTTTTGCATTTCAGGATCTCGCTGCAAAGTTCAGCGGGGAGATCGATATGAAATGTCTTGGGAAGCATGGTCATCTGTTTTT
>CAZEZE010000486.1:0-2073 GCA_964516445.1 uncultured Chitinophaga sp.
ATTTGGGCAGGAAACCACCGATATCATCCCGGCTGAAACCAAAACTCATCTGGGTGAGGTCATTGGTGCCGAAACTGAAGAAGTCGGCCACTATGGCCATGAACTCTGCCATTAACGCGGCTCTTGGTGTTTCGATCATTGTTCCGTACAGGTAAGGGATCTTTTTCATTCCCATTTTTTCACAAACTTCTTTGTACACCCTGTCCACGATCTCTTTCTGGTGCTGCAGTTCACGTACGATCACGGTTACGGGAACCATGATCTCCGGAAATGCTTTTTTACCGTCTTTGAGTAATTCGGCCGTGGCTTCGAAAATTGCCCTTACCTGCATTTCGGTGATCTCGGGATAACTGATGCCCAGCCGCACACCGCGGTGCCCCAGCATCGGGTTATTCTCATGCAGGGCCAGCACACGCCTGTTGAGCATGCCCATGCTGATGCCCAGTTCCTTGCTGAGTTCTTTAAGTTTTTCCTTATCATGCGGCACAAATTCATGCAACGGCGGGTCAAGCAGGCGGATGGTAACGGGATAACCGCTCATTACTTTCAGGGTGTCCTTCACATCTTTCTTCACATATTTGAACAACCCATTCAGCGCCTCGCGTCTTTCTTTTTCCGTTTTGCTCACGATCATTTTGCGGAGCTGGAACAGGGGTTCTTCACTTCCCTCCCCGTAAAACATATGTTCTGTTCGGAACAAACCAATGCCTTCCGCGCCGAATTTTACGCCATGCGTTGCGTCTTCCGGAGTTTCCGCATTCGCACGTACGCCGATCTGTTTGAACTTATCCACCAGTTTCATCAGGTCCTTGTATGACTGGTTCTTGTCAATATCAATTTCCGTCATTGCCATACTTCCTTCATAAACGAGGCCGCTGGTGCCGTTCAGGCTGATCCAGTCACCTTCCTTGATGATCACATTGTTTTTCGCGCGGAAATTTTTTCCATCGCTGTGTATTTCAACATCACCACATCCAACGATACAGCATTTTCCCCAGCCTCTTGCCACCAGCGCGGCGTGGGATGTCATCCCGCCCTTGGTGGTGAGGATGGCCTGCGACTTGTGCATCCCATCCACATCTTCCGGTGAGGTTTCTTCCCTTACCAGGATCACTTTTTCACCCCTTGACGCCCATGCCACGGCATCCGCGGAAGAAAAGACCACGCGGCCTTTAGCGCCACCGGGACCAGCCGGTAATCCTTTCGCAATAACGGGAGTGGTCAGTTCGGCTTTCGGGTCCAGCATCGGGAGCAACAATTCAACCAACTGATTGGGAGCTACGCGCTGAATGGCTGTTTTCGCATCGATGAGTTTTTCCTTACACATTTCAGTGGCCATCCGTACGGCCGCAACGCCATTACGTTTACCTACCCGGCACTGCAACATATAGAGTTTTCCTTTTTCAATGGTGAACTCGATATCCTGCATATCCTTATAATGCTGCTCCAGCCTTTTCTGATAACCGAAGAGTTCTTTATAAAGCGCAGGCATTAATTTTTCAAGTGCTGTAAAATGTGCGCTTTGTGCGTTTTTGGAATACTCATTTACAGGTGCCGGTGTGCGGGTACCGGCTACCACATCTTCTCCCTGCGCATTGACGAGATATTCCCCGTAAAATTCATTCTCTCCATTTCCGGGGTTGCGGGTAAAGGCCACACCGGTGCAACTGTCATCTCCCATATTACCGAATACCATGGCCTGTATATTCACCGCGGTCCCCCATTCTTCCGGGATCCTTTCAATACGCCGGTATTCAATGGCCCGTTTGCCTTTCCAGCTGGCGAATACGGCGCCGATCCCGCCCCATAACTGGTCCCAGGGATCCTCGGGGAACGGGGTTCCCAATACTTTTTTCACCGTACTCTTATATGATTTTACGAGTGTCTTTAACTCATCCGCAGTCAGGTCGGTATCACTTGCATATCCTCTTTGCTTTTTGATATGCTCCAGTTGCTCATCGAGTTTTTTCCGGATACTCTTGCCACCTTTTGGTTCGAGCCCGGCACCTTTTTCCATCACCACATCGGCATACATCATCACCAGCCGGCGGTAGGCATCATAGGCAAATCGTT
>CAZEZE010000487.1:0-2043 GCA_964516445.1 uncultured Chitinophaga sp.
ACTCCTTCCGCGTAAAAAGTGGCAACCCTTGAATTACCATTGGGTAAATTGGCAGGAAGGTTTACGGCTGCAGGGATGGTAAGTGATTCGCTCTCATTGATCTGGTATGCAGGAGAATTGAAATCCGCAACCGCTTTATCCTTCCTGCAACCGGGCAGAATAAGTATGGCCAGGATGACATTGAGCAGGAGAACTGAAAGAATACTGTTTAATTTGTTCATGTTTTCTTTGTTTTGATTGGTGATATGATGATTATTTACGCAATTCTTTGATGATCCTTTTCAGCTCATCGATCTGCCGCTGCTGTTCCTGTACGGCTTTTACCAGCGGCACCACAAACTCGGCATAGCGCAAACCGTAAAGGCTGTTCTCATTCCGGGGTTTATCCACTCCGCTGAAATCATAACCGGTTTCACGTGCCGCCTTCTCTACATCCTGTGCGATGAAACCGGAATAAAGGATCTTTTCCTTTTCCGCTATAGACTGCAGCACAGCCTGGCTTGCCTGTTTTCCCCGGTTTTCATCAAGCCGTTCGCTGATCCCTGTTACGTCCAGGTTATAAGTGACCGGTTTCAGCTTCATGATGAAGTCAAGTCCTTTCACATCTTCATGAATATTTCTTTTATAGCGTCCATCACTGATATTGGTCCAGTTCTGGTACCCGCCGATAGAAGTGATGAATGAACCTCCGATGCGTACCTGCACGGGCGCTGTTACCGTGGAGGAATTACCGATGGCGATGCTGTTATAGTAGCCCGCGCCATTGGCATCTGCGTCGGAACCCAGGAAAGTGTTATAGTACCCGTTGTCAAATGAATCGCCTGCACCGGCCCCGACTGCAGTGTTGCCGCTTGAGGTCTTTGTGTTTAACAGGGCAAGGTTTCCAATGGCTGTATTTGATGAGCCGGAAGTACAATACGTAAGTGCCATTCGCCCGATACCGACATTGCTGTTACCATCGGTATTATTATACAGGGAAAGGTAACCCAGTGCAGTGTTGTAGTCGCCAGTCGTGTTCCATAGAAGCGACTGGTGGCCAACGGCTGTGTTACAGATCCCGTTGGTGTTGTGATAAAGTGTAAACCCGCCATTGGCTACATTGTAACTGCCCGATATATTGGAAAAGAGCGATTCCCGTCCCGTGGCTGCATTAAAGTTCCCGGTACTGTTCGTGACAAGTGAATTGAATCCCAGCGCCGTGTTGGAAGTACCACTTGTGATGGAATAACCACTGGCAATACCCAGTAATGTGTTGGCGGTTCCTTTTACTGACAATACAGCAACGCCGCTGATGCGGTACAGCGAATCGGTATTGATACTGCCCGATACGTCGAGCTTAAAGGCCGGGGATGTGGTTCCAATGCCCACATTCTGGGCGTACATGGAGGCAATGTTAAAAATACATGTTGCAAGAAGAATAATTTTTTTCATGGCTTTACTTTTATAAATGCAGCGCAAACCTAGGCCGGGTATGAATCTCCCGGGAACATGCTTTTCCAAACGGCCCCCCTTTTTTTCCTTCCGGCGGCTGTATAAAAAAAATTTTTTGCCTCCTGGTTTTTCCAACTGAATAAACCAGCGTATCAGAGGAGGGTTTGGATTTCCCAACGGCAGGGCAGGGCATAGCCTGCTCCGGGCAAGGGTATTTGTGCAGATTTAGTTGCTATCTTTAAACAACCAACCAACGCAGCTCTGCAGATGACCAGGCTAAACACGATCATACTCTTTCTGGCGTTAATGCCTGCAGGCAACCTGGCTGCTCAGGAGATCTTTGAAAAGGACTTCACGTCTTATACAACTGCCAGCGGGTTATCCGATAATACCATAACAGGTATTGCACAGGATGCAACCGGGTATATCTGGCTGCCCACACTTTCGGGGATCAACCGCTTCGATGGAAGCCGTTTTATACAATACCACAGCAACAATGATGAAGCTGCACCGGCTTCTGAAGAATTCCTGGGGGTGAAGTGGCTGGATAAAGACAGACTGGCCTTTTATACCAGCGGGGTACATATTGTCAATACCAGAACGGGGGAACGG
>CAZEZE010000488.1:0-2036 GCA_964516445.1 uncultured Chitinophaga sp.
TCTTTAGCGTTAATGAAGTACTAAATTTCTGGATAAACGGTTTGTTTTATATTTCCTTTTGTCATTATTTTTGTAAACGATGAACCACCCCAGGCTGACTATAATGAGGATGTTGGGCAGAAAGCTCACAGCACTAGTGCTGATAGCCGTATCTGCCGCCGCGGCCTTCGCTACCCTGGGCGATGGTAAGAAGAAGAATGCAAGTACCACGCCAAAAAATGCCCTGCTCTCCGGCCGTACTGCTGCAACAAAAGGTTTCTTTTCACTGAAGTCCGGCTACTCCTATAAAGGCAGCGAAGTGCTGAACAGCAGCTCGGACAAAAAATACATCAGCCTCAACACCGTTGTCAATCTTCAGAGAGGCAATACAACCTATGTTCTTCCGCTGAAAAAGAAGGCCATTATTGACAAGGTAAAGATCGAGTTCGGCAACCGCCAGTTTAAAAGGAATTAATTTCCCGTTCCAATGCTTTCTTCGTAAGTCATCACCCGGTAACCGGACCTGGGCAGGTCAAATTTTGTAAGCGGTACAGGATTGAAATTTATAGCGGATACCGTATAGGTTACAACCAGGTTACCCATCGTTGCTTCATACTGCATGGCCAGGCCCGGCAGCTTCTTGTTGAGATACTGAAAATCCTTATTCACCGGTACCAGATCTTTCGTGAAATAAACGGTGAACGTGGTCCCGTCACTCAGTTTTCCGATGGCTTTTTGGCTGTTATACCCGAAAATGGTCTTGTACTCTTCCGTGTAAACAAAGCTGATACCTTCATACTTCTTATTTGATTCTTTCCAGTTCTCCGGCGTCATTTTGATCATGTATTTCTGCTCGCCGTAATCCTTCAACACCGTAACATCTCCTGTTTTCCCCTCGATAATGGTTGCCTGTGTGCCCAGCGAACTGATCATTTCAGAACGGCTGGAACTACCCTTCAGGTAAATAACACTGGTGGCGCCATCGAGCAGGTCGGCCGCCCGGGGAGCTTTATCACTGGAATTGATCACAATATCATAAGAGATCGTTGCCTCGGTCAGCTTACGCTGGGCCGAAAGATCCGCCGAAACAATAAATGCCAGCAAACCGACTGATATTACACGTATCTTTTTCATGATGTCTTTCCTTACACTTATACTATTCAAAGACGTGCCAATTTAGCTAATAAGTTGCAACTTCACCTTTTCTCCCGCTCCCTTGCGGAGAGAAAGCTAAAAAACCGGGTGGTATTACACCTTTCCCGGTTCTTCTTATGAGTTCCTTAACTGTTTACCGACGGTTCTTTTGCTGCATTTCTTTCATTTTCTTCTGCTGTTCCTGCATTTGATCCAGCCGTTCCTGCCACTTTGATTTTGTTTTCGGTTTCTTCCGGTTGGCTTCGATCTTAGCCAGGATCTTATTATGATCGATGATATAATTCTGGATCACGAACTGCATCGCCAGCGTGACCAGGTTGGAAACCGTATAGTACCAGGTTAGTCCCGAGGGCATCCTGTTGAAGAAGAACAACATGAACACCGGGAAGATATAGGGCATATACTTCATCACCGGGTTGCTTTGATCGGGTGTCATACTCATACTGTACCAGGAGATCAGGAAGCTGGTGGCACAGGCAAGGATATTAAACAAACTCAGATGGCTTCCGAGCAGGGGAATATGGAACCCGAATTTAATGGGGTCATCAAATGCCGAGAGATCGTTGGCCCAGAGAAACTCGGCACCTCTAAGTCCCGGTTCCGAGTTAAAGAAACTGAAAAGGGCAAAGAAGATCGGGATCTGCAGGAGGGCTGGGATACATCCCCCCAGCGGATTCACACCTGCCTCACGGAACAATTTCATCTGCTCCATGCTCATCGCCTGCCGGTCCTCGCCAAATTTTGTTTTAAGCGCCGCGATCTCGGGACGAAGGGCTTTCATTTTGGCACCGCTCAGGTAACTTTTATAAGTAAGTGGCGAGATCAATAAACGGATCAGCAAGGTAAGCAGTACGATCGCCATCGCCGGGTTCTGCGTCAGTTTGTTGAAGAAATCGAATATG
>CAZEZE010000489.1:0-2036 GCA_964516445.1 uncultured Chitinophaga sp.
CCTTTCCGGGCGAAGCGGAAAAGATCGAGAAGACACTGAGGGATCTCGGGTTTGACAAGCTCATCAACCAGGTCACGGGTAAATTCACACGAGCTATGTCATCTGCCGTGAAAACTGCCAAACCGCTTTTTTTCGACGCTGTTAAGAACATGAGTTTCAAAGATGCGGCTAAAATACTGGTGACTGACAATCCCCATGCCGCAACGGATTATTTCAAACAGGAAATGAAACCGGGACTGATGACCGCTTTCCGGCCGATCGTAGACAGCACGATCAAAACCGAAGGCGCCGACCGGGAATGGAGCGGGATCACCAGTATCTATAACAGTATCCCTTTTATCAACAAGCCCCTGGAGAGCAGTCTTACCGATTTTGTTTCCGCACGTGTAATCGACCTCATGTTCCTGATGGTGGCCGGGGAGGAGGAACAGATAAGAAGTAAATATGAGTTCCGGAAAACGGATATGATGAAGAAAGTATTTAACTGGGCTGAAGGTGAATTAAAGAAGAGAACGCAGAGGAACTGACCCGCAAAAAAGAAACCTTTCTGAATGGCAGAAAGGTTGAAATAATATTTTCAGAATCCGGATGCAGGTCTTTCCACCCGGCAGGTATGGGAAATGATACTTTAATCTACAGCTGTCGCGCCTTCCACCAGTACCGTCACCTTGTTGTTCAGCACTTCCACGAAACCACCCTGGATATCGAAATGGGCCACCTGGCTTTGTCCTCCGGAACCTGCAGGCTTATCCTTCAGCACTTTCACCCGGCCTGCCTTCAGGGCGCTTACCAGCGGGGCGTGTTTTTCCAATACCTCGAACGAACCGCTGATACCCGGCATCTGCACGCCGTAAACTTCGCCGCTGTATAGTTTTTTTTCTGGTGTTAGTATTTCGAGATTCATAACCGTATTCAGATTGTTAGTATTCAGTATTCAGACTGTTAGTACTCAGTATTCAGACCCTTCTATTCATCATCCTTTAATGAATTGTAAAAGGTCAGTATCATTTTATAGATCTGGACAGCCTCATCGAGTAAAGAATCAGCTGTTTCTTTTTTTAAATAATTGATCCTGTATGCCAATTCGATCTGTGTTTGAATCTCATTGGCAGATCCCATCGAAATCTCAAGAAACCTTTTGAACTGTCTGTTGGTACCACGTCCCGCTCCTTCTGAAATATTGCTGGGAACGGATATGGCTGATCGTCTTAATTGAGAAACGAGGCCAAAACGTTCATCAGTAGGGAAACCAGCCGTAACATCATAGATTCTAGTCACAAAATCCATCGATCGTTTCCAAATCCTCAACTCCCTGAAATTGTGCATCCCCATCTCTCATCCCTCACAGTCTCTATACTAAATACTCTTTGTCTATATACTATCCCTTCGCCTGCGCCAGCAATTTCTTCCCTTTCTCGATCGCATCATCAATCGAACCCACGAGGTTAAACGCCGCTTCAGGATATTCATCCACTTCTCCGTCCATGATCATATTGAATCCGCGGATGGTCTCTTCGATCGGTACCAGTACTCCTTTCAGGCCGGTAAAAGCTTCGGCTACATGGAAAGGCTGTGAAAGGAAACGCTGTACCCTCCTGGCACGGCTCACCACCAGTTTATCATCATCACTCAGTTCATCCATACCCAGGATGGCGATGATATCCTGCAGTTCCTTATAGCGCTGGAGCATTAGTTTAACACGGTTGGCGCAATTGTAGTGTGCCTCACCCACTACCTGGGGAGTCAATATCCTTGATGTGGAATCCAGCGGGTCAACCGCGGGATAAATACCAAGGTCGGCAATCTTTCTTGACAATACTGTTGTGGCATCCAGGTGCGCGAAAGTGGTTGCCGGCGCGGGGTCGGTCAGGTCATCCGCAGGAACATAAACCGCCTGCACGGAAGTGATCGAACCGTTCTTTGTGGACGTGATCCTCTCCTGCATGATACCCATTTCCGTAGCCAATGTTGGCTGGTATCCTACCGCTGAAGGCATACGTCCCAGCAGGGCAGATACCTCGGAACCCGCCTGTGTG
>CAZEZE010000490.1:0-2026 GCA_964516445.1 uncultured Chitinophaga sp.
CTACCAGGAGAATTATGAACTGAAAGGCGCCGGTTTTAACCTGAAAGCCGGAATCATTTACCGACCCAAAGAATATGTGCGGCTCGGACTGGCCCTGCACTCCCCGAATATTTTTATGCTGCGGGAATCTTTCAACGCGGGAATGGCGGCCGACCTGGAAAATTTATTCGATCCTAACCCGGGCTATGACAGTGTTGGCGCTTCCACCATTACCGGCGGGCCAATTGCAGACTACCGGTATTCCTTCTACACTCCGGGCAGGATCATTCTCAGCGGCTCTTATGTTTTCCGGGAAGTGGAGAATATCAGCCTGCAAAAAGGATTCATTACGGCGGATATCGAATATGTCAATTACAAGTGGAACCGCTTTGGCCCTGAAGGTGACGTTACTACTGAAACAAAGGCCCCATTCGAACCATTCAATAAAGCAATCGATGCCATTGCCAAATCGGCGCTCAATTTCCGGCTGGGCGGAGAGCTCAAATTCAAAACCATTATGGCCCGGTTGGGTATTGCTTATTATGGCAGTCCTTATAAGGACAAGGAATTGAAAGCAAGTAAAATGAATCTAAGTGGTGGATTGGGGTACCGCAACAAAGGTATTTTTGCGGACCTTACGTATGTTCACCGCATGAACAAAGATGTGAATTTTCCTTACCGGGTCAACGCACCCAGAGCAAATACCTTTGCAAACCTGAAAGATAATGGCGGAACCGTGTTACTTACACTGGGTTTCAAAATTTAGTCGTAACCAAACCGCTGCAAGAGGGGCACCATTTTGGTGCCTTTTTTATTGCAAGCCGAACCGGGGTGCTGCACGAAGTGCCTGCAAACATTGGCCGGTTAGTGTCTCAGTTTGAAATTGTTGAAGCATCATTTCGAATTGAAACACTGAAAAAGGTTACTGTATTTCGCAAAAAAATAAAATTGGTTTAGCTTTAGTATTCACTCCAAACAAAACCAGGCCCCTTCAACTCAAATTAATCCTTACCCTTATTCTTAACCTTAACCTCCTGCTTAACCATGGCCACAAAAACTAAAAATTCAACCTTCAAAACAGTTGACGAATACCTCAGAAAATTCCCGCCTCCTGTCCGTTCTGTCCTGGAAAAGATCCGTAAAACAATCAGGTCTGCCGCCCCGGCCGCGGAAGAAACCATCAGCTATGGGATCCCCGGGTATAAATACCGGGGAATGCTGATCTATTTTGCGGGTTATACAAATCATGTGAGTGTTTATCCCGCTCCGAGGTCCGCGGAAGAATTCAAAAAGGAACTGACCGCCTATGAAGGAGGCAAGGGCACCGTGCAGTTTCCGCTCGGCAAGCCGGTTCCGCTTGACCTTGTTAAAAGGATCGTCAGGTTCAGAATAAAAGCCAATGAAGAAAAGGCAGGGTTGAAAAAGATGAAAGCACCTGCAACGAAAAAACCGGCTAAAAAAAAACCGGGAGAGGTGGAACAGGTAAAAATCTGGATTAACAAACAGTCTCCCGCCGTGAAAAAGGAAATTGAGGCAGTCAGGAAACTGATCAAAGCCAGTTCAGCCAAACTAGGCGAAAGGATAAAATGGAATGCGCCGAGTTATTATTACCGGCCCGGTGGCAAAGAAGTCTCCTCCGCACAGGATATTGTAACCTTTGGCCCGTACCGGCCTGACAAAATCATTCTGGTCTTTCATCACCCGGCCGTGGTGAAAATTAACTCTCCGATACTGAGGGGGGATTACAAGGACAGACGACTGGTTTATTTTACGGACAGTAAAGAAGCCGGCAAAAACAAAAGAGAACTGGCAAGGATCATGAAAGAAATAACCAGGATCATTGATAAAAATTAATCCACCTGACCATGCAAAAGATCAACGTTTCCACTCACATCAATGCCCCGAAAGAAAAAATATGGGAAATGCTCTGGAACCTGGATGCTTACAGGACATGGACCAGCGCTTTCACCGAAGGATCGGATGCGAAGACCGATAACTGGAAGGAAGGCAGCAAGGTCTTATTCCTTGACCCGCGCGGGTCCGGGAT
>CAZEZE010000491.1:0-2019 GCA_964516445.1 uncultured Chitinophaga sp.
GGTCAATACCGGCTGGAGCGGAGGCGCCTACGGTGTGGGAAGCCGTATGAAGCTGAGCTATACCAGGGCCATGATCACCGCTGCGCTGGAAGGGAAGTTGAACAACGCGTCTTACGAAGAGCACCCCGTATTTGGTATGATGATGCCGACTGCCTGCCCGGGTGTGCCTGCAGAGATCCTGAACCCGCGTAATACATGGGCTGATAAGAATGCGTATGATGCCATGGCAAAGAAACTGGCCCAGCAATTTGTAAAGAATTTTGAAAAATACGCCAGCGGCGCCAACGAGGAGATATTGGCTGCTGCACCTAAAGTATAGCTTTAACCGAATAACGATTAACTGCTATGAACGGCCCCTTCTGTACAGGAGGGGCTTTTTATATATCCCCGGCAAACTGCATTTCCGGCACTTCTCCTTCCACGGTAAGCTTACCCGCTGTCTTTAAAACGATCTCTTCAACGGTCACACCGGGGGCTCTCTCCAGCAATTTGAATCCATCAGGGGTTACATCCAGCACGGCCAGCTCCGTTACAACTTTTTTGATACAGCGCTTACCGGTCAATGGCAATGTGCATTCCGGCAGTAATTTGCTTTCGCCTTTGGGATTGGTGTGCATCATGGCCACGATGATGTTCCTGGCACTGGCCACAAGGTCCATGGCCCCACCCATTCCCTTTACCATTTTACCCGGGATCTTCCAGTTGGCGATATCGCCCTTCTCGCTCACTTCCATGGCACCCAGAACGGTCAGGTCTACTTTACCGGCCCGTATCATTCCGAAACTCATGGCGCTGTCAAAAAATGAGGAGCCTGGCACCGTGGTGATGGTTTGTTTACCTGCATTGATCAGGTCAGCATCTTCTTTCCCTTCCAAAGGAAAAGGCCCCATACCCAACAGACCGTTCTCGCTCTGTAATACGACGTTCATTCCCCGGGGTATATAATTCGCAACAAGGGTGGGTATCCCGATCCCCAGGTTGACATAGTAACCGTCTTTCAGTTCCTTTGCTATGCGTTGAGCGATTTGTTCTTTTGAAAGTGCCATATCAGATCGTATGGGATGTTTAAGGGTTTAAGCCGCCCGCCTGCCGGTAGGCAGGTTTAGGGGTCAGCAAAATGGAATGGTCCCGAAATTTTCAGAATTGCGGGGCGTTAACTTTTTTCCTGACTGTTCTTTGTTCAATTCTTTTTTCATAATTCACGCCCTTGAATATCCGGTGAACATAGATACCCGGTGTATGGATATGGTTGGGGTCCAGTTCACCGGCAGGCACCAGTTCTTCCACTTCTGCAATGGTTACTTTTCCGGCCATCGCCATCAGGGGATTAAAATTCCTTGCCGTTTCCTTGAAAATGAGATTACCATCCGTATCTCCTTTCCAGGCCTTCACGATGGCAAAATCTGCATCAAAAGCGTATTCCAGCAGGTATTCCTTATTATTGAACACCCTTGTCTCTTTTCCTTCCGCCACTTCTGTGCCTACACCGGCAGGTGTATAGATGGCGGGCATACCATAGCCTGCAGCCATGCACCTTGTGGCCAGGGTACCCTGGGGTATCAATTCCACCTCCAGCTCGCCGCTCAGCAATTGTCTTTCGAACTCAGCATTCTCGCCCACATAAGAGGAGATCATTTTCCTTACCTGCCTGCGATGCAGCATCAGTCCTATGCCAAAATCGTCAACACCGGCATTATTGGAGATGCAGGTAAGTCCCGTAGGGCCTTTTTTGACGAGGGCAGCGATGCAGTTTTCGGGAATACCGCAGAGACCGAAGCCGCCGAGCATCAGCACTGCACCGTCATTGATATCAGCTACCGCTTCATCCGCGTTATTGAGCACTTTATCCATATTGATCAGTTTGCCGGTAACGGTTTTATATTATAATTCCTGGTTCTGTTCCTTTCTGCCAAAGTGATCATACTGTCAATGACCGGTCTCAGCTGACCAGGGTTATTCCTGTAATACCTGTAGCTCTTTTCGAATTCTTCCCTGCTGACCCGGTGGATTGAAAAGACC
>CAZEZE010000492.1:0-2014 GCA_964516445.1 uncultured Chitinophaga sp.
ATGGTGGCGCTGAAAAGCCAGGTGCTTTGCCGGACCGGCGTATTCTTTAAAATGAATTCAATATCTTCTTTGAAACCCATGTTCAGCATTTCATCCGCTTCATCCAGCACCACGTAATGTATCTTTTCCAGGTTGATCGCCTTTCTTTCGATCAGGTCGATCAGTCGTCCCGGAGTGGCCACCACCACATGAGTCCCTTTTTTAAGGTCACGGATCTGCATGGAAATGGATGTGCCGCCGTAAACGGCAGTAACGGATATATGATCTTTTTTACTTCTGAATGTCCCGAGGTCATTGGTGATCTGCAAACAAAGTTCACGGGTCGGGCAAATGATCAGGGCCTGCGGAAAACGGTCTTCCTTGCTGATCAGTTGCAGGAGGGGAAGACCAAATGCAGCCGTTTTGCCGGTGCCGGTCTGGGCCAGACCAATGAAATCCCTGGTTCCCTGTAACAATACCGGGATCGCTTTTTCCTGGATGGGGGTGGGCTCGGTAAAGCCCAGTGCCTGGATCGAATGAAGTAAACCTTCTTCGATACCCAGCGCTTCAAATTTGTTCACAAATGATGAGTTTGATAAGTCGGCAAAGGTAATCTATAATAAGGGGAAAGCTGTATTATATATTGTAGCCTAACCAAATAAAAGAGCCCTCCGTTTGTAGCGGAAGGCCCGTTCGATTGGTTGCCCTTCTGTTTCCATCAGGGCATGCTTGCCAAGTGAAATTACTTTTTCGTAGTGTCAGCAGCCGGTGCAGCTGTTGTGTCAGCAGGCGCAGCTGTTGTATCAACAGGAGGAGCAACTACAGTAGTGTCAACAGGAGCTGCTGTTGTATCTGTAGTTTCTTTTTTGTCACCGCTGTTGTTACAAGCTACCATTGCAGTAGCGATCAATGCAATTGCAAATACTTTTTTCATTTTTCTTTTTTTGTGATTTTTTGAAATATTTCAGTGTTAATACCCCAAAAAAGAAAAGGTAACCCGCGATTTTAAAATTTTTTTTAGATGGGTCAGGGTTACTATTTTTAAAAAATTGTATTAAATAACGGAATGTGAAAGCCCCAGCAGACGAAAAGGCCTTATTGGAAGGATTAGCGAATAGCGACAAAAAAGCCATTGAAACCATTTACCAGGAGAACTTTAACTCAGTTCAGGCCCTGATAATCAACAACAACGGCTCCGCTGACGATGCCAAGGACATATTCCAGGACGCGATAATAGTTCTTTTCGAAAAGTTGAAGGCGGGCGGTTTTGAGCTTAATTGTCAGATTAAAACCTTTATTTATTCTGTTTCCAGACGCTTGTGGCTCAAACGTTTACAACAACAGAACCGGTACTCAGCCCCCGGCGATAATATGGAAACCGTGGTTTCCGTGGAGGAAGACCTGGATGCCCATGAACAGCGGAATGCCGAATTTGAAATGATGGAAAATGCCATCAATCACCTGGGTGAACCCTGCAAAAGCCTCCTGGAAGCTTATTACCTGCAAAAAAAGAACATGCAGGATATCGCGGCCGGTTTCGGCTACACCAATGCCGATAACGCCAAGAACCAAAAATATAAATGCCTGATGAGGCTGAAGAAAATATTTTTTGCGAATTATAAAAACGGGAACAGTGATGAATGATATTCAACTTTTAGACGCGGTGGAACGGTATATCCGGGGTGAAATGAACCCGGATGAAAGGTTACAGTTTGAGAAGCTTCGCCAATCCAACCCGGAAGTGGACCAGCTCGTAGTGGAGCATACCCTTTTCCTGCAACAACTCAATCATTTTGGCGATCGCAAAAACCTTCGTTCTTCGCTGAATGATATCCATACGGAACTGACCGAACAGGGAAGTATTGATTCCATGAAACTCCAGGGTAAAGCCAAACTGGTATATCTCTGGAAACGGTACCGCAGGGTGGCTGCCATCGCCGCCAGCATTGCCGGTATAACCACCCTCTCCATCATCGCCCTGGTAGCCGCCTTTTCACCGCAGCCTAACAGCAAGATCCTTGACCTGGACCGCAAG
>CAZEZE010000493.1:0-1979 GCA_964516445.1 uncultured Chitinophaga sp.
TATTCAAAATAAATTAAAAGAGTTTATGAGTGGAAAGATCGAAGCACAGAAAACGGCCGGAGCCGCGTTTATGGCGGTGAATATCACAAAGGAAGGAGTAAAGGAACTCCCAGGTGGTATACAGTATGAAGTGATCAAAGATGGTACCGGTGCGCAACCGCTGGTGACCGAGTCGGTGCTGGCTCATTACAAGGGAAGCCTGCTGGACGGAAAAGAGTTTGACAATTCCTTTAAAAGAGGACAGCCCTTTAAAGCACCGCTGCGGGCCCTGATCAAAGGCTGGCAGGTGGCCCTTCCCATGATGAAAGAAGGAAGTCACTGGCGTCTGTGGATACCTTCGGACCTGGCTTATGGCGACCGGGGGGCGGGCAGTGATATTCCCGGGGGTGCCACCCTGGTCTTTGAAGTGGAATTAATACAAGTCATTAAATAGTACCGTTATGCCAACTGTTGCTGTTGATCCGCGTTACCCGATCGGGAAATACGAAACCAAACCATTTTCTGTTGAACAGAAAATTGAATGGCTGGCCGATATCAAGTTCCTGCCTCTGCAGTTAGAGAACGCTATCCTGAACCTTGACGAGGTGCAGTTGCTTACGCCCTACCGCGAAGGCGGCTGGACCGTTCACCAGTTAGTGCACCATGTGGCCGACAGCCATATGAATGCCTATATCCGGTTTAAGCTGGGACTAACCGAAGACAACCCTACCATCAAACCCTATGATGAGCAGAAATGGGCGGAATTGCGTGACGTGGAAAAACTGCCGGTTAATATTTCTCTTACCATCCTCCATGCGTTGCATGCCCGTTGGTTCGAGGTATTGAAATATGTCACGGATGAAGAATGGAACAACAGAACGGTATTCCATCCCGAGCATAAAAAGACCATGCGGCTCTGGTACCTGCTGGGGATGTATGCCTGGCACGGGAAGCACCATGTCGCTCACGTTACAGCATTACGGAGCAGGATGCATTGGTAAAGGAATTTTCAATGCTCAATGTTCAATTTTCACCTGGATGTTGAGTATTGTGCATTGAGCATTTTTATGAAAGATCTGCGCTGGAAAACATTATCATCTGAGTATCTGTTCAACGACCGGTGGTTTAAAGTACGCAAAGAAGTCTGCGAAACACCGGGCGGCAAGATCGTTGATCCCTATTATGTATATGATTTTTCCACCTGGGTAGGGGCCCTGCCCATAACAGAAGACGGCCGGGTGCTGATGGTAAGACAGTATCGTCATGCGCTCGGGGAGACCTGTATCGAAATTCCAGGGGGGTGTATGGATGAAACGGATAAAAGTTTTGAAGAAGCAGTAGCGAGGGAACTGCTGGAGGAGACAGGGTATGCGTTTTCTTCCTATGAATACCTGGGAAGGATATCACCCAACCCGTCTACCAACAGCAATTTGCTGCACATGTTCCTCGCCAGAGGCGGAAAAAAAGTGGCCGATCAACAACTTGACGGGAATGAGGAAATAGAAATAGAACTCCTGAGTATGGAAGAACTAAAGCAGCTTATCCGGGAGAACAGGATTGTTCAGTCCATGCATGTTACCTGTATCCTCTACGCGCTGGTCAGGTTGGGAGAGCTGAAGTTCTAACGGAAAAAACTCAGCATCTCCAGGAATCCCCAGGATTCCCCGGAATCATCCCTCTTTCCCCAAATCTCTTTGATACTGTCTAGACTGATCTCCCCGGCCAGGAAAATACTTCCGCATACCAGGATCATATCTTTTTTTCCTGCCTGTAAGGATGCCGCGTATAGCGCGGTATTGACGGTTGAATAAGCATTTCCTTTCAAACCGTAACGGGCGGCCACACTGCATAGTTTATCTTCCGGCAGCGCACGGGGGATCTGCGCTTTGGTAAAATAATAATCAGCATTCCGGGGCAGCAGCCGGAGTATGCCGTCAATCTCTTTGTCCCATACAAGACCTATTACGATGTGCAGTTTTTCATATTCAGTCTGCCGGATC
>CAZEZE010000494.1:0-1966 GCA_964516445.1 uncultured Chitinophaga sp.
TGGTCAGGATTTGGTTTGGTACAGGATAAAATAGAGTGTATGTACATGTTCGGTTTTCCGGGTTTTGTTTTCGCTGCCGTTTATTGCAGCAGCACTTCTTTCTCCGCCATCAGTTTCCAGAGGTTATTGAGCCCGAACCGCATCGTATCCAAAGCCGCATTCAGGCTGCATTTCATCACGTCAGCGGTTTCCTTAAGGCTCAGCCCTCCGTAATGATTGAGTACGATCACGTCACGCTGGTCTTCGGGTAGTTTATCGATCATATTTTTGATCATTCCATGGCTTTCAAAATAACCTGTTCCCTGCCGGGCCGGTGTTATCGGGAAACCCGCCCGGTCTCCTGTACCATCCACGGTCTTTTCTATCACCATGTGTTTGGAATTCCGGGCGTGTTCAACACAAAGATTATAGGCAATGTGCTGTGCCCATTGAAGGAAATTATTCTCTTCTGCCGTCTTTCCAGCCATCAGGTTGTTGATGATGCGGATGAATACTTCATGAAAGATCTCTTCCGCGGCATACTTATCCTGAACGATACTGTAAATGGATTGATATATCCTGTCCTTGTAAAGTTCTACAAGGGTGGCCAGGGCCCGGGGATCGCCGTTGAGGTAAACCTGAATGAGTTTTTCATCACTGAGGCCATGGTGGTTGTTCATAGTGGTAAGCTTTGGTTATTGGAATCTATAACCGAAAGATAAAGATTGACTGAAATAAATCAAAATTTTGTAGTCGGTTAAATGATCTGGTGTTAGTAAGACTTCTATGTGTTTTTTCCGAAAACTGTAACTGGTTATAAACCCGGATTTTTCAAATGTAAAAATCTGACAGCCCGTACAGATATAGCTTCCTTTCATATGGCTCCTGCCGGTACTGATGTAATCCCTGTCCTGTTACGATCCCGGTATTCACATCTTTGCATCAAACAACCGGTCATTTTATGAAACATTACTGGCTCTTCTTTTTACTGCTTTTTTCGCCGGATTCAAATGCACAAGCCCCAACCCGCAAAGCGATCATGGGGCTGATCGCAAAACCGGCTGCCAACGGCATCATGGCCGACAGTATTGTTGCCGGCGGCAGTTTTGCCGCACTGGGCCTGCAAAAAGGAGACCTGATCACTGAACTCAACGGGAACAGGATTGCTTCAATGGAAGCTTACGGCAAGATCGCCACAAACATAAGGGCTGGAGAAAAGGTGGAAGTGAGGTTCACCCGCAATGCCCGGGGCATGCATGCTTTGGGGAATGCGGTCATGAAACCCTATGAACAGTCAGCGATAGCAGATGTGCAATACGACTGGGTGTTATTCCGCAATGGCTTCCTGCGTGCCATAACCAGAAAGCCGAAAGGAAAGACGAACTGCCCGGCTATTTTGCTTGTACCCGGCTATGGCTGCGGAAGTATCGAAAATTATATGAACAGCTATAACGGCAAACTGCTTGCCGAATGGCTCATGGCCGGTTATGCAGTAATTACGATAGAAAAATCAGGGCTGGGCGATAGTTATCTCTGTGCCCCCTGCTCCGAAGCTGACCTCGCCACCGATATCGAAAGTTTTGACGCCGGGTATAATTATATGGAGCAGCTTCCTTTTGTAGACAGGAACAGTCTCTACATCTGGGGGCATTCCATGGGCGGTATCATCGCCCCGGAGATCGCCAGACGCCATAAACCAAAAGGCGTGATGGTGTTTGGCACCACGTTCAGACCATGGAGTGAATTCCTGCTGGAGATGCATCGTGTGCAGAAACCGTTATTGGAAAAACAAAGCTATATTCAGACAGAGGATTTTATGAGAAAGATCCAGCAGATCTATTATGGTTTCTTTGTTCAGAAGAAATCAAGGGAAGAGTTACTGAAAAATCCTGAATACAGGGATCTCGTCATCAGCGAATTGGGGTATAAAGAAGGAAGCAATGATATGTGGGGCAGACATTGGTCATTCTGGCCGCAGATCGATTCA
>CAZEZE010000495.1:0-1965 GCA_964516445.1 uncultured Chitinophaga sp.
AACTCCCAACTCCTAACTCCCAACTCACTTCCCCTTGCCTTTAAAAATGATCCTTAATGTATGTAACATGATCTTGATATCGAGTGCCAGGGAAATATTTTCAATATACAGCAGGTCAAATTTGCAACGTTCGATCATCTCGTCTACGTTTTCGGCATACCCAAACTGTACCATTCCCCAGCTGGTAAGGCCCGGTTTAACTTTCAGCAGGTATTTGTAATACGGATAGCGGGCAATGATCTGGTCGATATAAAAGCTTCGTTCGGGCCGGGGACCCACCAGGCTCATTTCCCCCAATAAAATATTCCAGAGCTGTGGCAATTCATCGATCCTCCACTTCCGCATCGTTCTGCCCCATTTTGTGATACGGGGATCATTCGCCGAAGAGAGGGCGGGACCTTCTTTCTCTGCATCGGCCACCATGGACCTGAATTTATACATGCGAAAAGGTTTTCCCTTGTAACCGATCCTGTCCTGTGTAAAAATGACCGGTCCTTTTGAAGAAAGTTTCACCCGGATCGCTGCATAGAGCATTAGCGGGGATAATAGCAGGAGTCCAAAGAGTGCGATGCCAACATCCAGTAAACCTTTAATATTCTGCTGCCACCGGGGAATCAGCCCTGTTTGCAGGTCGATAAGCGGGGCGCCCATTACATTACTGGTTTTTACGGATCCTGAAAGGATGTCCATGGTATTGGGCAGGATCTTTACTTCCACGTCTTTTTCACTGAGTCGCTTGATCATCTCTTCCAGCAGGAGCTGTTCCTTTTTATCAATGGCCAGCACCACGAGCTTTATTTGATGGTTGTCGATGATCCTTTCCAGTTCTTCGTGGGTACCCAGCTTTGGCAGGAATTTGTAAGAGCCGTTCTTTCCTTCATTAGTTGCCGTTACCAGGCCGGTATAACGGTAACCGCTGTCATGAAGGTTTTTTTCGGTTTCCCGGAAGATCCTTGCTGCCGTATCAGTTCCCCCAACCAGCAGGGTATTGAAACTGACCTCTCCCCGGAGCAATTGCCTTTTTACTTTGTTCAGGATAGCCCATCTGCCGGTGAAGGTGATAGTGAAATGAAGTCCGAAAAGGATGAGAAAGCTAAAATAGTAATAGGAATAATTGTTTTTTGCATCATCGAGCAGGAGGGCGAAGAAAAGTACGGTAGAACCGAGCAGGCTGCAGATAAAAGTGCTGGTGAATTCAAACAACCTTGATTTTTTGTAGAGCGAGTGATAGGAGCCGGCGATGGTATAAAGGATCAGCCAGCCCAGCGGGATGAATACGATGCCCATCCAGAATTTGGAATCAGTCAGTAATGCCCCGTTTTCCGTTACGGGCTGGTGGAGCAGACTCCGCCGTATGAAAAAGAAAATGGCCCATGCCAGTGAGGCAGTCAGGAAATCGGCGACCGCATAGAAAGCAATTGGTATTTTATGATCCCCCTTCATCAGCGGGTAATGATGTTGTTGCCGATCTTTTCCAGTATCTGGTGAGCCACATCCATGGCCATCAGACCGTCCACTTCAGACACCGGTGTTTTGGTATTATGCTCAATGGCCTTCTTAAAGGCCGATAATTCTTCTTTAATGGCATTTACTTCAGGAACCACCGGGTTGGCCATGGCAATGGTTTTTTTTCCCGAGGGTGTTTCAATATCAAAGGCAAACACATTTGAATCCTGTGGTTCTTTGAGTTTGATGATCTCGGTTTTTTTGTTCAGGAAATCGATCCCGATATAGGAGTCTTTCTGGAACAGCCTGATCTTCCGCATTTTTTTCATGGAGATACGGCTGCTGGTCAGGTTGGCCACGCAACCGTTGTTGAACTCGATGCGGACGTTGGCGATATCGGGGGTGTCGGTCATCACTCCGACACCGCTTGCGGAAATAGTTTTGACATCGCTTTTTACAATGCTCAGGATGATGTCTATATCGTGGATCATCAGGTCAAGGATCACACTTACTTCGGTA
>CAZEZE010000496.1:0-1962 GCA_964516445.1 uncultured Chitinophaga sp.
CAGGGATTTGATGCAGACAATTACCTGGCGCAGATGGGAGTGTACAGCACCGAATAAGTATATGGCAGAGGTCTCAAAAAGTAAATTATTCGCAACGGGAACAGGCATTCTTAACAAGGATGCCTGTATCGTTTTGGTGAAAACGGAATGGAACGCCGCGATCGTTGATGAGCTTGAAATGGGTTGCCGGTCTGAACTGCGCCGTCAATCCGTAAAGAAAATTATCACTGTGACCGTTCCCGGGGCCTTTGAGATCCCTTTTGCCATTCAGCAATACTGGTCGGCCGCCGGTAAAAGGAAAAGACCGGACGCGTTCATTGCCCTCGCCTGTGTGATCAGGGGCGATACCCCTCATTTTGACTATGTGTGCAGGGCGGTAACTGATGGTGTACTGCATCTCAACCTTTCACTGCCGGTGCCCAGCATTTTTGCTGTGCTTACGGTTGACAATGAAGAACAGGCCCTGGAAAGGATCGGCGGCAAACACGGCCATAAAGGCACGGAGGCAGCCCTGACGGCTTTGAAGATGATCGCACTATCCAGGGAAAAAAAATGATTGTATGAGACAACTTTTACTGATCAGTCTGTCACTTACTGTATTGGCCTGTAACAATAACCGGGAAAATACAAATACCGGCACCACTGATTCATTGACGTCAGCAATGATTGATCAAAAGGAGGAGTCGCTGGTCCCGGCGGATATGGATAAAACTATCGAGGACAGCCTGATGAAACTACCCTTTATACAGGAAAGTAACCGGTATATTGACTCCCTGAGCGGTCATCAGCGCGGGATCGCTTTTATGAGGGACAGCAGCGAGGGCTGGATCAATATAAGGGCTGGTTATAACGGGCCGGAACGTTTTGAGACCTACTACGATTTCAGTATCGACCCGGCGACAAAGGAAATAAAGATACTCGACGCCATCCTGGGAGATTATATCACACTGGAAGAATTCATGAAAAAGAACAGGAACTAATACCGGCATGAACGTACAACTTTTCATACCCTGTTTTGTTGACCAGCTTTATCCTTCCACGGCATTCAGCATGATCAAAGTGCTGGAAAAAGCCGGGTGCACGGTTTCCTATAACCCGGCACAAACCTGCTGCGGTCAACCCGCCTTTAACGCGGGTTTCCGGGATGAGTCAAAATCCGTTTGCAGCAAATTCATAAAAGATTTCGCGGGGAGTGAATATATCGTATCACCCAGCGCCAGTTGCGTGGGATTTGTCAGGAACTATTACGGAAAATTATTTGAGAATTCATCCCTGCACCATGAAGTACAGGACACCGGGAAACGCATTTACGAACTCACGGATTTCCTGGTGAATGTAATAAAGCAGGAACAATTTGGCGCCGTGCTGGAAGGGAAAGCCACCTACCATGACAGTTGCGCCGGGTTGCGGGAATGCAGGATAAAAAAGGAACCCCGGAAATTACTGGAGCAGGTAAAGGGACTTGCACTGGAAGAAATGAATGATGTGGAGACCTGCTGCGGATTTGGGGGTACTTTTGCCGTGAAGTTTGAAGCTATTTCGGTAGCCATGGGGGAGCAGAAAGTGGAAAATGCGCTGGCCACCGGCGCCGATTATATCATCTCTACCGATCTTTCCTGCCTCATGCATCTGCAGGGGTATATCGATAACAAGGGATATAAACTTCGCACCCTGCATATCGCTGATGTGCTCGCGGGTGGCTGGTAAAAATTGGTGAATGGTAAGTGGTGAATGGGGAATAGGGAATGGAAATGTACAATGAACAACTCCTTTGCGTCTCCCTGAACCCTGGCAGTCTTTGTGTGAAACAAAAAACCGGTATTCTGGACAAATACCGGCTGGACGCCCCTCACACATTCGGAACACTGTTCTTCCTGGCAGAGACTTTATGCTGAAGGAAACGGATTTTATAACTTTAATCGTGCAGAAACCCAGATGGGTTGCCTGTCCCTTAGATCATTT
>CAZEZE010000497.1:0-1938 GCA_964516445.1 uncultured Chitinophaga sp.
GGTCGGTGGCGATCCCCGGGCCAAAGGCAAAGCTCAGGCTGGGGTTATTTTTAAAAGGGAAATCGAAAAGGAAATAAACGTTGAAGCTTTTGGAGAAGCCTTTCTGGTTAATGGTATCGGGGATGCCCGCCCAGCCGGTATAGCCGAACTGGACCATGAAATGGTCATTGGCCCGGTTGCTCATATCGATGGGCTGTTTCTTTTTCTTTTCGGGCGTCGGTTTGTCCTGCGCAACAGCCGTGGCTGTCATGATCACTAATCCGAGCAGGGGGAGAATTTTCTTCATAATTAAATTAGTAGCGACAAAAGTATTTTTGTACCGGTTAACAAAAGGTTAAAGAACCTCCTGGTTTTGAATATAAAAGCCCCGAAATGCGGGGCATTCAGTGGACCCTGTTGGGATCGAACCAACGACCCTCTGATTATGAGTCAGATGCTCTAACCGTCTGAGCTAAGGGTCCTGCCTTTGAGGCGGTTGCAAATGTATTAAATTATTTGGGGAAAAGAGATGGAAAGCTATGTCCAAAGGACTCCTTCGGAGAGCTTTGAGCTGCGAGCCCATGTGACAGTAAGCAGTTTTATGGTAAACAGAGTCTGAACTCCGAACTCCGAACTCCTAACTCCCAACTCCCGACTCACTTCACTTCCTCAAACTCAATATAATCGTCCTTATTCACCCTGGAATCCGGCTTTGGAGGTGTTGATTGAGGTGTATACCCTTGTTCCTGGCGCATTTGTTCCTGCATCTTTTCCTGCATTTCACGAAATCCCTGTTTGATCTTCCGGCTGGCCATAAAAACCGGTATCACCAGTTTAAAGATGAACTGGTAGGCGATGTAAATAAGTATGGCGTATAATACGTATTTCACAGGGCAAAGATAGGCAGCCGGCTGAGGTGTAGGGCGGAGTTTCGGTCCCGTTTACCGAATTATTAACTGATTTTACCGGATTGATTATTATGATAAAACCACGGAGACACGGAGTACACAGAGATGCACAGAGATTTCTCCGTGCGCCTCCGTGCCACTGTGCTTCCGTGGCTTAAAACCAGGTTTTTACCTCAATCCCATATCTGCAACAGTAATTTGGTTGGTATACCCCCTTTTCACTAAATTTGCACCGGAAATAGCAGTAAGAAGGGAACGAGGCCGTTCCCTTCTTCTTTTATAGTACATGAACGGAGAAGCACTCATACAGGTCATTGAAAATAAAGTGAAGGCATTGATCGATGCTGAACCGGACCATTTCCTGGTGGAGGTCCGGGTAAAACCCACTAATAATATCAAGGTCTTTATCGACGGTGACAAGGGCATCAGCATTGAAAAGCTGGTGCAGTATAACAGGAAGCTGTACAAGGAGATAGAAGAAGACGGGATGTTTCCCAACGGCGATTTTTCGCTGGAGATTTCCTCCCCCGGGCTGGATGAACCGCTGAAACTGCACCGCCAGTACCGGAAGAATATCGGCCGCTACGCGGAAGTGATGGATACCGAAGGGGTGAAAAAGGAAGGGAAACTGGTGGAAGTGGGCGAATCGGAGATCGTGCTGGAGGAGATCAAAGGCAAAGGGAAAAAAGCGGAAACGGTATTACATCGGATAAACTTAAATAATATAAAAACAACAAAAATTCAAATTAAGTTCTAAGCTGCGAGCCGCGAGCGAAGAGCTGCGAGAAGGAACCCTGTACTTTCGGGAATACCTGCTCGAGGCCCGAAGCTCACAACTCGAAACTAAACATAAGCGTTATGGCAAGTATTAACCTGATCGAAGCTTTCCGGGATTTCAAAGAGGCGGAAAATATCGACCGTCCCACGATGATGAAAGTGGTGGAGGACGTATTCAAGACATTACTGCGCAAAAAATACGGCAGTGATGAGAACTTCGACGTGATCGTGAACGCGGAAAAAGGCGACCTGGAGATCATCCGCCGCCGGATGA
>CAZEZE010000498.1:0-1937 GCA_964516445.1 uncultured Chitinophaga sp.
AACCGGAATAATGAGCATGGCCCGCACCACCGGATATACAGCAACGGCCGCCGTTCGGCTGGTTGCGGGTAAGAAATACACACGCAAAGGAATTTCACCGCCGGAATATGTGGGCGAAGACCAGGCATGTTTTGATTTTGTCGTAAAATACCTGGAAGACAGGAAGGTGTTTTATAAAAAAGAGGTTTTTAAAAACTAAAATACAGGCCACCAATTTCACGAATTTTCACAAATTCCTTTGTGTAAATTCGGGTATCCCGATATCGATCGGAACGTGGCGAAAACCCATACATGCTTGAGCTAAAATACGATACTTTCCCAGTTCTTGAAACAGAACGGCTGTTACTTCGCCAGCTGACCATGGATGACGTTCCTGTTTTATTTGAAATGCGCACCAACCCATTGATGAACCGGTATACTGACAGGCCAGCCATGAAGACGATGGATGAAGCAGCGGAAAAAATGAAAACCATTCTTTCAATGGTTGAAAAACGCGAAGGCATTGCCTGGGCCATTTTACTCCGGGAAACGGGAAAACAGATCGGCGACATCAGTTTCTGGAGGCTGATCAAAGAGCATTACAGGGCGGAGATCGGATATGGCCTGCTTCCTGATTATTGGGAAAAAGGATTCATGACTGAAGCCGCCCGATGTGTGATCGGCCATGGATTCAACAACCTGAACATCCACAGCATTGAAGCCAACGTAAATCCGGAGAATGTGGCTTCCATCAGGCTTCTTGAAAAATTAAATTTTGTGAGGGAAGCGTATTTCCGGGAGAACTATTTTCACGATGGTAAATTCCTTGACAGCGCGATATACTCCCTCGTGAATTTTCAAAAAGTCAGTCAGCACCAGCACTAGCCGTCCGCTCACTTTTGGAATGCCTGACTGGAAATCTGTTTTGTTTATTGTACTACCAGTTTACCGGTAATGCTTTTCATTTCCGTACCCCGGATCGAATAAAAATAAATACCGGGAATTAAATCCAGTTCAAGCGGCAGCGTAATGCGATTGCTGTTGACCTTTATATTCCTGCGAAGGAAACTTCTGCCTGTCACATCAGCAATTTCCAGCATGATTTCTGAAACATGCTGATCGCCTGACTTGATCTGCAAAACGGTTGAACGAATGAAAGGATTCGGATAAAATGTACAGCTTATGCTGTTCTCTGCCGGGCTTACGGCTGTATAAAGGTTACATACTCCGGGCAGGTGATTGTCCAGCCAGGTTGACCTGTCGGCGATCCACATCTTCAAATAGTCGATCTCTTCCTGGTAGGTTTGCCCCACAAAATAATTCCAGTTCACATATTGTCCGAGGATCTGCCACTTCTGAAAATTGCGCTGCTGCGATTCATTGAGATAGGTTGCCATTGAATCGATCCATGCATTCACGGAATCGGTGTTCAGAAAATCCGCCCTCAGCTGCTTCCACCTGCATTGCACCTGGTCGGCATAGTTGGGATCCTGCAGCAGGCGACCCCACCAGAAAGGGACATGCGGATCATATCCGGTGCAAATACTGTTGAAATTGTACTGATACCCGGTGGTATCATAGGCTGAACAGTAATCGCAGTTTCCAAAAGAAAGGTTGAAGTCCCACAAAGGACCCATGGTAAGTTTCCCGCCTTTGCTGTCTTTGTCTTTGTACATAAAACAACTGGAACGGTAGCCGTCAACCGTTCTGCCAAGCTCCTGCAACAGGAAAAAGTCAATGAAAGATCCCACGTCGATGTACCGGATATATCCCGAATCAGGATCGGCAAACAACGGGCCCTGCAACGCGGATTCGAATTCATAAACATAATTCTGAATGTAATCTTTCTGAACCTGCACCAGGTCAATGTCTTCAGGATAATCGTATTGAAAGTTAACTTCAGGGTCGTAAGCCGAATACCAGAAATCAGTTCCGTTTCCCGTAGTCTTGTCGATCTT
>CAZEZE010000499.1:0-1937 GCA_964516445.1 uncultured Chitinophaga sp.
CAGCAGGATCGCGGCGATAGTGGCCGGTCCTTCATAGGCGATCAATCTTTCCAGGCCGGCAATTGATTCTTTCAGCAAATTTTCCTCACCATATTCCCAGCGATAGAGATAGGGGAGGTCAAAATGGACAAAATTGGGAGCCTGCTGAGTATCCATTGGGATCCTGCGCGGGTCACCGCTTGCGCTCATGGCTCCGTAAGATGCCCCATGATAAGATTGATAACGGGTGAGAATCTTATGCCGGCCGGTATATAGTCTTGCCAGTTTGATCCCGTTCTCAATGGAAGTAGCGCCGCATAAAGTAAAGAAGGCTTTATTCAGGTCACCCGGGCAGATCTCAGCCAGTTTTTTACCCAGTTCGCCCCTCACTTTTGTCACACAACTTGGCGTTACATAAGCCACTTCCCGCATTTGCTTCACCACGGCTTCTGTCACACGCTGGTCGCCATGACCGATATTCACGTTCATCAGTCCCGATGAAAAGTCGATATAACGCTTACCATCGTAATCGTAGAGATATACGCCTTCGGCATGTTTGACAGCAATAGGAGAGATTCCTTTTTGTTTACTCCAGGAGAACAGGGTGTAATCAAGATTATCTTTAATTATATCCACCCTGTCCCCTGCAGATGAGTTCTCAGATCCTGGTATTTTGGAGATTGTTTTTGTGGCCATAATAATTTCTTTTATACTTCTGTTTCATTTGTCTGAACCTTGATTTGGGGGATTAAATGATTTCTGAGATTTTTATTTCTTCAAAATCCAACTACTTATGGTTCTGCCTAACTCATCCAGTTAACCCCTGCTTCCGGGTTCCACTTTGTTGTACTCTTTTTCAACTTTGTCCAGAACTCGATCGAACTTTTTCCCGTAATATCCCCCACCCCGAATTTGCTTTCGTTCCACCCACCAAAAGAGAATGGTTCCCTGGGTACAGGTACGCCCACATTTACACCAATCATTCCGGCACTTGCACGGTCGATGATATAACGTGCCATGCCACCGCTTTGTGTAAACACGGATGCAGCATTTCCGTATGGATTGGCGTTTTCAATTGCAAGGGCCTCGTCCACTGTATTTGTTCGCATAATGGAAATAACGGGACCGAAGATCTCTTCCTTCGCCACACTCATGTCTGGTTTTACATAATCGATAACCGTCGGACCTACATAAGTGCCATTTTCTTTCCCCTTTACGGTTGCATTACGCCCGTCCACTAATATTTTGGCACCCTGCTTCTCTGCTTCAGTTATATATCCTTCGATCCTGGCTTTACTTTCCTTATTGATCACCGCTCCGAGGTTTTCCCCGGGAACGATCTTTTTTGCCTCTTCGCAGATCTTACTGATTATATGATCTACATCGCCCACAGCTACCATGGCAGAAGCAGCCATACAGCGTTGTCCGGCGCAACCGCTCATCGAGGCTGCAACATTCATTGCGGTCATATCCGGTTTGGCATCCGGTAAAACCATCAGGTGGTTCTTAGCGCCACCAAGGGCCAGCGCTCTTTTAAAGTTAGCCGTAGCTTTCTGGTATACGATCCTGGCTACTTTGGTGGATCCAACAAAAGAAACGGCTTCTATTCCCGGGTGCTCGCAGATAGCTGTGACGACCTCGCTGTCGCCATTCACGACATTCAGTACACCATCCGGTAAACCGGCCTCCTTTAATAAAAGGGCCAGCCTTGCAGTGCTCAGGGGTACTTTCTCAGATGGTTTGATGATCATGCAGTTTCCCAGCGCTATGGCATTCGGGATGGTCCAGTTGGGTACCATGGCAGGAAAGTTGAAGGGAACAATGGATGCAACCACACCCAGCGGTACATGTTCAGTTCTGCATTCCACACCCCTGCTTACTTCCAGTATCTCACCGGTCACCAGTTGGGGCAGGGAACAGGCGAATTCCGTTAACTCAATACTTTTTTCTATTTCAGC
>CAZEZE010000500.1:0-1916 GCA_964516445.1 uncultured Chitinophaga sp.
CAATGGGGCCGGCGTTTATTACGTGGTGCTCAGAGACGCCAACGGGAAACGGATCAAAACAGGTGAAGTGGTGGTGAGATAAAACACTGCTCACTTACTGAGATATGAACAGTCCCGGCTCATATTGGCCGGGACTGTTATTTTAATAATACGGTTTTTTCGGCGGTTTTGAGACAACTAAATGGCCTCTTCCCCCGTTTATAGGGGGTATTCTGGGAGATGACCGGTCTTTACCCCATTCATCAGGTTGGGTACCGTGAAATTTGTTTTAGACAGGAATGAGCTGTAATTTTAAGCTGATTTGTTTCCCTGCAAATTTTGATCGTTATTATCAGAGCTTACTATAAAAAACTCTTTACCGATACACAGCTTATTGAAAAGAATAGTACCCATACTATTATTACTACTTTTATTCATCCTCCAGGCAGGGTATTTTGTTATTTTTTCCATCCCTCAATACCCGATAAAAGAGCAGGTCAAAAGACAATTATTGACCCGTATCCCGGAATCTTTCCCTGACATTATCGAGGCAGACATCAACAAAGATGATATCGAGTGGGAAGATGAAAACAGGGAATTTTTCCTGCATGGCCGGATGTATGACGGGGCTTGCATCAAAAAGCTGAACGGCAGGATCCTGATCCATTGCCTAAATGATAAAAAAGAAGAACAGCTCCTGCAAGAATATTCCAAAATGATAACACAGCACCCGACTTAAATACTTTAAACCAAACAGAAACATTATGAAACAATCCTTTACTCATTGGATCGTATTATTTTCCGTATTGACCATCTCTTTTGTATTCATCGCAGGATGTGACCAGAGGATGGCAGAAGTGCCAGTGGAAAATGACAGGTACGACGGGCCTGATAAGGCTATTGAATTTGAGATCGAACGTACCCGTGACCTCAGCACCGGCAAAGTACCCTGGGATAAACTCAGGATCGCCATTGAGCAGACACAACAGGCCAAAGAACGGGCGGCACAAAATCTTACCAGTGCCCTCACCTGGGCCGAGCGGGGACCCAACGGGGATTTTTACGGACCCTCGGGTAACCCCCGTCAGAATAATGACCAGACAGGCGGAAGGATCAGGGCTGCCATGGTAGACTCTCTCGATCCCACACATAAAACTGTTTGGGTTGGTGGTGTAGACGGAGGCTTGTGGAAAACAACCGATATCACCGCGTTCCCCGCTACATGGGTGCTCATCAATGATTTTCTCGCCAATCTTGCCGTTTCAGCCATCTGCCAGGACCCGAGACCCGGGTTCCAGAACATCATGTATTTCTGTACGGGCGAATCTTTCTCCAATGCAGATGCTGTCAGGGGCATCGGCGTATTTAAAAGCACAGATGCCGGAGCTACCTGGAATTATCTTCCCAGCACAAGTACTTACGTGAACGGAACAAGGATCCTATGCGATCACCTGGGCAATGTTTACCTTGGAACCCGAAATACGGGTTTACTTCGCTCAACAGATGGGGGCACCACATGGACGGCCATTACCCCTACTGGTATCGGAAGCAGCGTATGCGACCTGGAGATCAGTTCCACATCAGGGCCAGCAAGGCTGCATGTAGCCACAGGTATCTTCAGCACTTCGGGTTACCGTTATACCGATAATCCCGAAACCGTTAGTTCAGGTGCGGGATGGACAACACCTGTAACTCCTTTCACCACATTCAACCAAAGAACAGAACTCGGCATCAGCGGAAACGTGCTGTATGCCTGCCCCGATAATGCCAGTCACCAGGTACCTACCATCTGGAAATCAATAGATGGCGGGGCCAACTGGGCTTCCACTGTTGGACAGCCTTCGGGCAACTGGGCCAATGGACAGGGCTGGTACGACCTGTCGGTAGGTATCAATCCCGCCAACCCCGATGAATGTATCGTAGGAGGTGTGGATTGT
>CAZEZE010000501.1:0-1901 GCA_964516445.1 uncultured Chitinophaga sp.
TTTTCCTTCCAGGAAAGAATTCGCTGTCTTCGCCTGGGCCACTTTCACTCCCAGGGCGATCATCCATTGCCTGAATTTTTCGCGGTCTTCCGCTTTGTCGATGGCCTTAATATCCACCCCGATCAGCCGCACATTGTATTGTTTCCAGAGCCCCAGGTCCTCTGCTTCCTTGGCCAGGTTCAGGGCCGTTTGCCCTCCCATGGTGGGAAGCACGGCATCAATTTGATTCTCCTGTAATATTTGTTCGATGCTTTCAACGGTCAGGGGCAATAAATAAACCCGGTCGGCCATCATCGGGTCGGTCATGATCGTGGCAGGGTTGCTGTTGATAAGGATCACCTTCACCCCTTCTTCCCTTAGGCTTCTGGCGGCCTGGGTACCGGAATAGTCAAACTCACAGGCCTGGCCGATGATGATGGGTCCGGAACCGATGATCAGGACAGATTTTATAGAATTGTCTTTTGGCATTTTTTGTTTTGTGCTTTGGCGGCAGGAATCGTTATGAAAAACTTCAAATGAAGTCCGTTGGACAAATTGCGCAAAAGTAGGGGAAAGAGGGGGTTTTAAGGGGAGAAATTATCCTTTTTTTCCAACAATTCAGTTACCGGGAAATAGCTGCTGCGGCTTGGGGATCTTCCGGTATTTCATCGAATACTGCTCGTCGAAAATATTTGTTTTTCGTTGCAGCATCTCCGTCACCAGTTGCCTGAATTCCCCCGGACCGGAGAAATATTTACGGGTGGAAAAACTCTCGGTGATCGTCTTTACATCCAGCGTGTCGTTGCTCCGGTTAAGGGCGGAGACATAGAATACTTTTTGCATCCGCACCACGGGCTTTTTTTTAACTATTTCCTCGAAACGAACATATCCTTCAATATTCATGAACTTCCAGTCCCCGATCCGGGAAGTAAACCCGGTGAAAAAAGCCGTATCAGGAAGAATCATATCCCCCTTGATTCCTTTTCCGTACCGTATGATGGAATAAACAGAGTCCGTTTTCCGGCTGATCTCCAGCGCCTCAATGCCAAAAAAATCACTGCCGTCCTTTACAATACCGTACCAGTAACCCAGCAGGCTGCTGTCAACCGGTTCGGCAGGTCCGGACTCCAGCGGCACCGTTGACTCAAACGGGCAGGCGGTCAGCATTGTACAAAGGGGCAATATTACCCACCATCTTTTTTTCATAACTAAAAATCCGGAAGAACAGGTTGGGTGAAAAGATACAAACAATGGCGATCTTGGCCTAAACCGGACATATTCAGCACGAACTTCATACACCGGAAAAAGCTGATTGACTTATTTTTGCATATGCAGTTTCGGTTATTTGTTTTGACGTTCTTATGCTTGATTTCGTTGCCCGTACCGGCCCAGCCTACTCCCTATCCGAAAGATTATTTCCGGAACCCGCTCGGGATACCAATGGAGCTGACCGCCAATTTCGGTGAATTGCGTCCTAACCACTGGCACATGGGTCTTGACCTTCGCACCGGAGCAAAGGAAAATCTTCCGGTCTATGCATCCGCGGAAGGATATATCGCGCATATCGGCGTCAGGCCCCAGAGTTTTGGCCGTTTCATTATTATACGTCATCCCAACGGACTCTCCACTTTGTACGGACACCTCAATGATTTTTTCCCGGCGCTCGAAGCGCATGTGATCGCGATTACATAAGGAAGATGCAGTTGCTCCAAGTGTTCAAGGATGGTGTTGCCTGCAAAACCCGAATCGGCTCTGAGCAATCCTATCTTCTTGTTCTGAAGGATGCCAAGGGTTTCATTCAGAAAATCAATGCACTGATGAGCGCTGGCCGTGTCGCCACTGCGCAGCCAACTGTTGACCACCATGCGCTCGTTTCCCAGAAAAGCAAACAGCGGGTGATGGCTCGGACGGTTGCGCTTCTG
>CAZEZE010000502.1:0-1897 GCA_964516445.1 uncultured Chitinophaga sp.
TGTGTTCGATATTGCAGGTGATGATATGGTTGCCCTTGCTGGCATACATTTCAAAAACTCCTTTAATGGCGAGGTTATCGGCTTCCGTGGCTCCGGAAGTGAAAATGATCTCTTTGGGGTCGGCGCCAACCAGTCTTGCCACCTGCTCACGGGCATAATCCACGGCCTCTTCCGCCTGCCAGCCAAAGGGGTGGTTACGGCTGGCTGCATTCCCGAAACTATTGGTGAAATATGGCAACATGGCTTCTACCACCCTGGGGTCGCAGGGTGTAGTGGCGTTATGGTCTAAATAAATGGGAAATTGCAACATAAAAATCAGCTCTCCGTTTTTGTTTCTTAAACACAAAATTAGCCCAAAAGGTTCTATATGAAAGGGGTAATTTCGATCCGCGGAGCGATTTTACCGAATTCGGAAAGCCTTTTAAAACCCCTGTAAATGCTAAAAATCGAACATATCGGCATTGCTGTAAAAAGCCTGGCGGAGTCCGTTCCCCTGTACGAGAAATTGCTGAACAGCTCCTGTTATAAAACGGAATTCGTTGACACTGAAAAGGTGAACACGGCTTTCTTTAAAACCGGGGAAAACAAGGTGGAACTGCTCGAAAGCACGGATCCTGAAGGGGTAATCGCCCGTTTTATCAGTAAAAAGGGGGAAGGGCTGCACCATATTGCATTTGAAGTGGAGGATATTGAAGCGGAAATGGCCAGGTTAAGGAAAGAGGGCTTTGTATTGTTGCAGGAAACGCCAAAAGATGGTGCGGATAACAAACTCATTTGTTTCCTTCATCCCAAACAAACGAATGGTGTGCTGATCGAATTATGTATGGATAAAACACGGCGCTAATCTTCCGCTTTCATCTTGTCATCAAACTCCTTCTGCATATCGTTGTCAACCAGTTTCATATTGTTTTTCCGGGCAAATGTTTTCTGGGCGCCCTGGAAACGGTTGTCAAACCCCTTTTCTTCCTCCTCTATCCGGCTTACGATCTTGGCTATTTCTGCATCTGCTTCTGCTGAAACACCGTTTTCTCCTTTCCGTATATGAATGATGTTCCGGTAATCCTGGTCAAATATTTTTTTATAAAACCCGAAAATGCCGGATGCCGCATCCCGCAGGGCTGAATCGCCCTTATAAGGGGGCATCCCTTTGATCTCCGTGATCATTTTCCCCGTTTCCTTTACATACTTATCCAGGAGGATCTCAGCGGAATCAAGGTCGCCCTGAGCCACATCCACAAAACTCATGATGTTCTTCATCAGGGTGGTTTGCCTGGAAACTATATAATCGTTGTACTGAACGGCATTTTTATATACGATCCCGTTGGCCCCTTTGGGCGGTTCACTTTTACAGGATAAAAGCAGGAGACCGATCAGGGGTAATAGCAATATGCGATTCATGATTTGTTTTTTTAAAGGTTGTCATGTAACAGAAACATTATTCTCATCCCCGGGTGAATCGGCGTTTACAATACCCAGTCTTTCCACGGCCACCTGGGCGGCGATTTGCGACGCATCCTTTTTATTAAAGGCCCTGCCTTCCCCGATATTCTCTCCATCGAGTACCGCCGCTACGGTGAACAGTCGCCGGCCATTCTCGAGTTTCTCATTCAGGGTTTCAAATTCCAGCAGCCGGCCGTTCTTATTCGCCCAGCCATAGAGTTTATTCTTATGATTGATCTCCAGCAGTTCCAGGTCGTCCATAAACATATGCGGCATAATGATGCACTCCATCACCCATTTGGCCGTCTTTTTATACCCCTGGTCGAGGTAGATGGCTCCTACCAGGGCCTCCAGAGTATTTCCAAAGATCTGGCTCGTTTTCAGCGAGCCGTCCATCTTGTTATATAGCGTGATCTTTTTTAACCCCATTCGTACAGCGATCTCATTCAGTTGCTGG
>CAZEZE010000503.1:0-1894 GCA_964516445.1 uncultured Chitinophaga sp.
CTCTTCGGCCAGTAATCGTTCCACCGCCGTTGCGGAGTAGATGGAAGTGAAACCGGAAAGAATCTTCGATGCGGCTGATACCGGGTGGTCTTTGAAACAGATAACATCTTTCAGGCCGATGACAACTCCATGGAGTTTTCCGGGGGTCATACCGTTCTTCCGGGCGGCATCCAGTTCTGCCGCCTTTGCAAGTGCTTCTTCTGGATAGGTTTTGACAAATGCATTCAAATGCCAGGTGGCCGCAATCCGTTCGAGGTAATGCTCAACAGCCTGCACGCAGGTTACCTGTCCATCCTGTAATTGGGCATGGTACTGCTCAACAGAAGTGAATGCAAACAAAAATGATTGCTTTAAAGATTACGAAAACGAAGGGGATATGATCAGGTGTTCGGGGAATTCTTCACGTCGCTGGCGCTTTCCTCGATCTCCCTTTTCACATTACTTTTTGCATCATTGAATTCCCGCACTCCTTTTCCAAGACCCCGCATCAGTTCCGGAATTTTACGGCCCCCGAATAATAATAACACCACGATCACAATAATGATCATTTCATTGGTGCCGAATGCTAACAAATAAAGATTCATGGTATTTTTTTATTAGACATCAAAGATAGTAAGTATGGAAAAACTTGGGGAAGAATATGTTTGGAGAACCGTCCGGGCGCAAAAAACCCCGGCCTGTACCGGGGTTTCCAATGATATAGATGCGTATTATTCCGCAGTTCCTTCCGCAGCCATTCTTTTTTCACGGATACGGGCACTTTTACCGCTGCGGGTACGCTGGTAAAACAGCTTGGCCCTGCGTACATGACCGGTCTTGTTCAGAACGATGGAATCGATATTGGGAGAATAAAAAGGAAATACCCTTTCCACGCCTACGCCATCAGAGATCTTCCGCACGGTGAAACTTGCCGTATGGCCGTTCCCCTGTTTCTTGATCACATCTCCCTTGAAAGACTGGATACGCTCCTTGTTTCCCTCTATGATCTTGTAATTCACCGTAATATTATCGCCCGGTTTAAAAGCGGGAAATTCTTTTTTACCGGTCATTTGTTCGTGTACGTATGCTAAAGCGTTCTCGTTCATAACCTAAATTTTAGGACGGCAAAGGTAGGGGTTTTTAGTTTAAGGTTTCAGGTTTTATGTTTAAAGTTCTTTTATACGGAGTTTCCGTAATAGATGGGAAATCTTGCAATTCAGGATAACTTTAAACCTTAAACTATTAAACCTTAATCACTTATCTGGCAACATTCACAGCCCTCTTCTCCCTGATAACCGTCACTTTGATCTGACCGGGGAAGGTCATTTCTGTCTGGATCTTCTGTGCGATCTCGAAGGAGAGTTTATCGGAATCCTGGTCGCTCACTTTATCCGCCTCAACGATCACCCTCAGTTCACGGCCGGCCTGGATGGCATAGGCTTTTTCCACGCCGGTATAGGCCATGGCCAGCGATTCGAGGTCCTTGATACGCTGCAGGTATTGCTGCATGATCTCACGGCGGGCGCCGGGACGGGCGCCGCTGATCGCGTCGCAGGCCTGTACAATGGGAGAGATCACATACTGCATCTCCATCTCATCGTGGTGGGCGCCAATCGCATTCACAACGGCGGGATTCTCTCCGTATTTCTCAGCCAGCTTGGCGCCAAGCAGCGCGTGGCTCAGTTCGCTTTCCTCATCGGGTACCTTGCCGATATCATGAAGCAGGCCTGCTCTTTTCGCCAGCTTGGGGTTCATTCCAAGTTCAGCCGCCATGGTGGCGCAAAGATTGGCTGTTTCCCGGCTGTGCATCAGCAGGTTTTGACCGTATGAAGAACGGAACCGCATCCGGCCTACCATTCTTACCAGTTCTTTATGCAGGCCATGAATACCCAGTTCGATCACCGTTCTTTCACCG
>CAZEZE010000504.1:0-1879 GCA_964516445.1 uncultured Chitinophaga sp.
CAGGAACAGATCAGCATCATCCTTTCCAAAGATGTTGTTATTAGTTTCCAGGAAGATGCCCGCCGGGATGTTTTTACTCCACTTCGCGAGAAATTAAAAATGGGGGGCACCAAGATCCGTCAGCGTGGTGCGGACCTGCTTTGTTACGCACTGCTTGATATGATCGTTGACAACTACTTTGTTGTAATGGAAAAACTGGGAGAGCGGATTGAAGTGGTGGAAGACGAAGTGGTAAAGGGCGCCAACCCCAGGGCCCTTTCGCACATCACCCAGCTCCGGAAAGAGCTGATTGTTTTAAAAAGGAATTTCTCTCCCGTCAGGGAGGTGGTGAATGGTTTTATGCGCAGCGAAAGCGAATTGCTCGAGGACCGCCATTCTAAGTATTACAAGGATGTTTACGACCATATTGTGCAAGCTATCGACCTGGTGGAAAACTACCGGGACGTGATGGTGAGCATGCATGACCTGCATATCAACAATGTAAACCTTAAGATGAATGAAGTGATGAAGGTGATGGCCATCGTTACCTGCCTGATGGCGCCGGCCACGGTGATCGGCGGTATTTTCGGGATGAATTTTGACACTAACGTGGGTTTCTTTCACCAGGAATTTGGATTTTATACTGCCGTTGGCCTGATGCTGCTGATACCAATGGGCATGCTGGTCATGTTCCGGAAAAGGGGGTGGTTTTGAGGGCAATGGGCAAATAAACGGTGACCTAACTTTTGCCCGCCGGTTTTTTATATACAGGGACGGTACTGCAGGGTTCTCCGTACATGATGCTTTTTACAACGGGCCGCAAGAGACGGGTGATCTCCATGTAAACATAATCGGCAATGGGCGTATCGCCACATCCCTTTATCACAACCCTTTTATCGGTATACTCGTTTACATTGATGGTGGAAAGGTTTTTCAGGAATAACATTTTGTGCAGCTCTTTTTCATCGCCCATCACTATTTCGTTGGCCACCGGTTGCAGGTAGGAAGCTGCCAGCATCCATGCCCATACGGGAATAATCGCGTCGGCGCTGCAGAAAAGGGCTACGTCCCTTCCCTTATATGCTGACCAGTCGAGGTTCTTTAACGCCTCCCGGTATTCCTTTTCCTTCAGTATCATGCCCATGAACAAGTGGTCCTTCAGGTCAAACACAGCCGTCTCACCCCGGGGATACCAGGTTTCCAGGTCCAGCGTAACCAGGCCGCTTTCCGCCACTTTATTGATAATTGGTTCACTCATTGGTTCTTCAAAGTTAACAACAGGATCTGCTCGTTGTTTGCGACTTTGGCAAAACAAAACCCCGGCTCTGCGGCCGGGGTAGTTAGTATTGGTTGCTGATGTCTTAGTAGCGGTCGTTCCGGTTGTCCTTGATGCTTGCCATTTTCTTCAGCGCTTCCAGGGGGTTGGCGGATTGTTTTTTCTGATCAGCCTGTGACTTCCGTTGCTCTGCAACACTACCGGCGGTAATGGGGGTTGTGGTTACACTTTCAACCTTTACGACATACACTCCGCTCTGTCCCTCAATGGCCTCGGGTACCACTTTTCCTTTATTGGCTGGGTTGAATACCGCTCCGGTTACCCTTGGTTCATAACCCAGCAGATTATTCGAACCCGTCATCCGGAGACTGTCAATGGTCTCGATCTGTTTACCGCCCCATGCTGCTGAAGCCGCTTCCAGGGTTGTGATCTTACCCACTTTTTTTATTAGGGTTTCGGCTTTCTTTTTGTTACGTAAAACTGCTTCCACGCTGGGTCTGGCTTTTGCAACCGTCTGTGTTCCTTCATCCAGCACTTCGGTAACAACGGCCACAACATAATTGTTATCTATCTTTTCCGGTTTCAGCACTTCGCCCAGTTTGGCATCATATACATTCTTTACAA
>CAZEZE010000505.1:0-1829 GCA_964516445.1 uncultured Chitinophaga sp.
TCGCGGTTTTCCATAATGAAATTCACGTTCATCTGACTGCGGTCTTCTTTTGCCACGGTACCCTTGAAAAGAGGATTAGTATCAATGGCATTATATAAAAGGTCGGCCTTGATCGTATTATTTTTTTCAATTGTCGCAAGTCCGGTTTCTTTTATCCACCGTAACGTGAGCATCGTAACATAAATGGCAAAAACAGGCGGTGTATTAAAAAGCGAGTTCTCTTTAATATGGGTACGATAATCCAGCATCGTCGGAATTTGTCTGTTTACTTTTCCCAGAATACTTTCCTTCAAAATAACAAGCGTAACGCCGGCAGGCCCGATATTTTTTTGTGCACCTGCATAAATAAGATCGAACTGACTGAAATTTAACTGACGGCTGAACATATCGCTGCTCATATCGATCACATAACTTACCGGTGACTGCGGAAATTGATGATACTGTGTACCGTAAATAGTATTGTTTGATGTGATATGAAAATATTTGAGGTCAGCGGGTATTTCGTATCCTTTAGGTATATAAGTATAAGTAGAAGGTTCTGATGAAGCGATCTCTCTTACATTCCCGAACAGTTTGGCTTCCTTTTGCGCTTTCTTTGCCCAGGTGCCCGTATTGGAATAGCCGGCGGTTTCGTTTGTATCCAGCAGGTTCATGGGAACCATGGCGAACTGCGTGCTGGCACCGCCCTGGAGGAACAGTACCTTATATGTATCGTCCAATCCGGCAATTTCTTTCACCAAAGCAGTTGCTTCATCTACAACGGCCTGAAAATCTTTGCTTCTGTGGGAGATCTCGAGGATCGACATCCCTGATCCGTTAAACTCAATTGCAGCCTGTGCTGCCTGTTGAAGAACCTGTTCCGGGAGAATGGCCGGACCCGCATTGAAATTGTGAACTCTCATATTTTTTTTACGATTTTTTTGAAGAAGTTGATTTTCCTGTTACCTTTGCACTCCCATTTCGTTCTTTAGGTACATAAAACGACCGGTTAAGCGGCTCAAAATTACAATTTCCACGTATACCAGAAAGAAATTTTTGTCACCTGGAGAGAATGTGTTGAAGTCAGGTGCAGAGCGGTTTTCAGGGGGAATTTAAAATTTATTGAAATTTTCTCTTTAAAAATTTGAAATTGCGCTTACGGTTATGTTACCTTTGTGTCCCGTTTTAAAAATAAGCCATGTAAAAATGGCGTGTTTGATAAACCAAAGTTCTTTGAAGTATTGGAGAAACAACTAGTAGCAAGTTCAGGAAATCAATTATTATTAATAATTACTTAGGAGCCAAACAATTACAAAGTCTTTTAACAATGGAGAGTTTGATACTGGCTCAGGATGAACGCTAGCGGCAGGCTTAATACATGCAAGTCGAGGGGTAACAGGTCCTTCGGGATGCTGACAACCGGCAAACGGGTGAGTAACACGTATGCAATCTACCTCTAACTGGGGCACAACTTCGGGAAACTGGAGCTAATTCCCCATAACATTGTGAAACCGCATGGTTTTATAATTAAAATTCCGATGGTTAGAGATGAGCGTGCGTTCGATTAGATAGTTGGCGGGGTAACGGCCCACCAAGTCGACGATCGATAGCTGATGTGAGAGCATGATCAGCCACACGGGCACTGAGACACGGGCCCGACTCCTACGGGAGGCAGCAGTAGGGAATATTGGGCAATGGAGGCAACTCTGACCCAGCCATGCCGCGTGAAGGATGAAGGTCCTACGGATTGTAAACTTCTTTTATTAGGGAAGAAACGTCTCGATTCATCGGGATTTGACGGTACCGGAGGAATAAGCACCGGCTAACTCCGTGCCAGCAGCCGCGGTAAT
>CAZEZE010000506.1:0-1822 GCA_964516445.1 uncultured Chitinophaga sp.
CATCAAAACCATTACCCGGTGTCATATTGAGATCAACAAGCAGGATATCCGGCAACAGTTCCCGGGCATGGACAATGGCCAGTTCTCCATTCTCACAATCTGCCACAACACTGAAACGGGGGTTGTTCTCCAGCAGTGACCTGAAGGCTTCCCGGACAATTTTGTGATCATCCGCCAGCACAATACGTATGGTTTGGCTACTCATAAAGCCCTGGGCATTCTTTAAATGGGGTATGATTGTTTCAGCCAGGACTTTACCGGGCCGGGTATGCAATGGATGGATTTTGGGGATAATTTGATTACCAGTAACTTCGTAAAAATACTGAAAAACTAAAGTAATATTACTTGCACACTTTACCAAGTATTTTTCCTATTTTATTTAAAAGCCATGAATAAGTGGTATCCTGACATTTAATATGCAGGCGGGTCACTTTCTGAATTGGGACTATATTCGCAAAAAAACAGGGGTTAGGCCCCACTCCAACGACCAAATAATATCATATGAAAAGAGAATTATCCTCCTGGTACAGTCCTGCCCTGAATAAAGAGATGCCGATCGCCACGTATGGTGATTATGGGTTTGCCTTATTGCTGGTACCGACTGCTGCTGCCGATTATCTTGAATATGAGCGATTTCAATTAATGCAGCATATCGCTCCATTTGTAAAAGAGGGAAAAGTAAAAGTTTATTCCATTGACAGTATCAATAACGAGAGCTGGTTGAACAATGAAATGGATCCCCGTCATAAATCCGCCCGTCACCAGCAGTGGAACGATTACGTGTACAACGAAGTGGTGCCCTTTATCCGAAATACCAGCAGCCCTGATACACCTGTCATCACCTGCGGCGCTTCCTTTGGCGCCCTGCATAGCATGAACCTCTTCCTGAAAAGACCGGATATCATTAACGGTGTGATCGCTATGAGCGGAGTGTATGACCTGACAGAATATACCAAAGGGCATTATGACGAACATGTTTATTTCAACAGTCCCATGCATTTTTTGCCCAACCTCACTGATCATACGATACTGGAACAGATAAGGCAGAGCAAGAATATACACATTGTGACGGGCAGCGGTTCCTATGAAGACCCGCACAGCAGCGGAAAATTTGCCAAGATCCTCTATGACAAAGGAATCTGGTATGAGCTGGATGTTTGGGGTGAAGAATGGCCGCATGACTGGAACACCTGGCGGGCCATGTTGCCCCATTACCTGGGCAGCAGGTTTTAAGCTAGTAGCTATTAGCTATGAGTTTTGAAGTTCGAGAAGAGGCTTATTGTTCAAGACTCACTACACGCAGCTCGCGGCTCAAAGCTCGCAGCTCTACACAATCCATTTTCTCAACAGTGATATAAATTTCTCACGGCTGATCATCCTCGCCCCGAAACTTTCCAGGTATTCTGTATAAACCTGGCAGTCGATCAACTGTACGCCTTCGTCTTTGAGCAACTCAACATATTTGATAAAGGCATAGCGGGAGGCATTGCTTTCAAGACTGAACATGCTTTCACCAAAGAAAACCTTACCAAGCCGGATGCCATAGAGGCCGCCGGCCAGTTTTCCTTCCTGCCAGACTTCTGCGCTATGGGCATAACCCAGTTCATGCATTTTAATATAGGCTTTTTCCACTTCGGGTGTGATCCAGGTGCCCTGCTGGCCGGGTCTTTTGATTGCTTTACATTGATGGATGACCCCGGCAAAAGCTTTATTGATTGTGAATTCAAATACCGGTTTTTTCAGGAGTGAGCGGGTTGTCTTTTTTTTTTTTAATTCACCGGGAAACAATACAAATCGCGGGTCGGGGCACCACCAGAGAACA
>CAZEZE010000507.1:0-1811 GCA_964516445.1 uncultured Chitinophaga sp.
GTGTAACGATCGCTGTTGGCGGAACGTTTACCAATCCTACAGCACCGGGCGCAACGGATGGCAGTATCTCGGCAACAGCTTCCGGGGGAACGGGACCCTATACATTCAACCTCAATGGTGGCGCGTTCCAGCCTTCCGGAACCTTCAGCAACCTGGCAGCCGGAACGTATACGGTTTCCGGTAAGGATGCGAACGGATGTACAGGCAGCACCAATTTTACATTAACAGCTCCTAATCCCTGTGCGGGTGTAACCGTTACAGTAACAACTACTGTGGTGGGCAATACGCCCTGTACTTCTCCTCCAACAGGTTCGATCACGGCCAGCGCCAGCGGCGGAACAGGGCCTTATACTTATAGTATTAACGGGGGAGCCTTCCAGGCCTCGGGTGTTTTCAACAACCTTGGACCGGCTAGTTATTCTATTACCGCGAAAGACAATAATAACTGTACCGGCGGCACCAATGCGAGTGTTACCAATCGTCCGGCCGGTCCTTTATTCACGGCGGTAAGATTACTGATACAAAATAATTGTGTATCCTGTCATAATAATTCCATTCAGAACGGTGGCATGAACTGGGAAGTGGATTGCAATATCGTAACCTTTAAAGACAGGATCCTTGCAAGGGCTGTTAATGCGAATCCTTCGGCAATGCCCCCCACCGGGTTATTACCGCCATCTGAAAGGCAAAAGATCACCGACTGGATCAATGCGGGTGGCAGGTATATAGATTAAAGTTGGTTTGGTGTGTGTAAACAAAGGAGGCCGGCTGTAAACAGTGCCGGTCTCTTTTTTTGTGCTAAGAGTTTAAAGGAGTGAAAGAGGAAAAGAGTCATTGATACGAAGCGCTTCTTTAGTTTCCATTCCTAAATCCGTCTTTATTTTTTTATGGGGAAAGAAAAGATGAAAAAGTGAATTCTTCCTTTCCTACTTCCCTCTTAAAACACTTAGCCTATTGTCCCCAACGGAAAGTGCTGATGTTGAAACCGGCAAGGTCAAGCACACGGTCCACCACGGTGCCGGCGAGGTCATCAAAGCTGGCTGGGTTACTATAGAAAGAAGGAGAGGCCGGGCAGATGATGCCGCCGGCCAGGGTAACTGTTTCCATATTGCGGATATGAATGAGATTGTACGGCGTATCGCGCACCACGCATAGCAGTCTTCTTCTTTCTTTCAGGATCACATCGGCTGCGCGGCTGATCAGGTCATTGGATATGCCGCCGGCAATCCTTCCCAGCATCCCCATTGAGCAGGGGATGATGATCAGCGTATCATATTTCCCCGAGCCAGATGCAAAGGGAGCATGAAAATCGTTGGCGGTATAAAATTTTACCGGAAGTTCTTTCCAGTCATCGCTGCCCAGTTCCGTTTTCCAGACCTCTTTGGCATTTTCAGTCATCACCACGGAAAGTTCATCCCACTGTTCTTTTATGCCCTGCAGTTTGCGCAACAGGTTTTGCGCGTACAGGGAACCACTTGCTCCCGTGATGGCAACGGCGATCTTTCTCATTGCATGATTTCTTTGATAACCCCCAAAACTTGTAAAAAGTTGAGTCAGGGGGCTGAAAGTAAGCAAACGTTTGCACTGTAAATTTGTAGATTTTCCACTACAATTCCGTTTCAGTTTCTATGACAATTTTTTGGCCATATCATTGAGCTTGGTCAATTAATACCGGCAGGGGTTAAAAAAAGCCACGAGTGGCCAAAAAATGACAGCCAAATATTTTGTGTTATCCCATTATTAACGATATTAGCCATGAATTTTCATAGGATAAGGTTTAATGGTTAATGGTTTTTGATTAGGGCCCCCCG
>CAZEZE010000508.1:0-1801 GCA_964516445.1 uncultured Chitinophaga sp.
CGGGAGACGGAAAATCATCCCTGATCTATGCGGGCATTATTCCCAATGCGCGGGCGGGTTTTTTAAAATCAAAATACACACAGTGGTGCGTAGCCGATTTCAGGCCGGAGCGCACCCCCTATGAAAATCTATGTAAAGCGATTGCCCGTCAACTGGACATCGCCAATCCCGCTATCGTACAGGCGGAATTGAATCATGGGTTCTCTGCCATCATCGACCTGTATAAGAACTCAAAACGGTATAACGATACAAACTCCATTGCATGGAAAAAGACAGATGATGCCGGAAAAGCCGCTTTAAAAAGGGAAGCCGGTAACCTGCTGATCCTGGTGGATCAGTTCGAAGAGTTTTTCACCAACCCTGAGAATTACCATAAAGGGGTGCCATCCCGTGATGCCAACCTGGTGCTGAACCTTTTATTGGAAACGGCGAGGATCGCGCTCGAAGAAGACCTGCCGATCTATATTGTCTTTACCATGCGCTCGGATTATATCGGGCAATGTGCCGCTTTTCGCGGGCTGCCGGAATATATCGGTTTCTCCCAGTTTTTTGTACCCCGGCTAAACCGTACCCAGTTGCAGCAGGTGATCGAGGAACCGGCCATCCTGAGCGGTAACCGGATCAGCAGACGGTTGACGGAACGGCTGATCCATGACCTGACGGAAGGAGTTGATCAGCTTCCCATCCTTCAACATGCCCTGAACCAGATATGGCATGCGGCGGATAACGGAAGGGAGGAAATGGACCTCATCCATTATGCCATGGTGGGTGGCATGCCTGTTAATGAATTACCCGATGACCAGACCGCCCGGTTCAATAAATGGTTTGAAACCCTTCCTGCGGATATCAAGGACTGCTACCGGCAACCTAATCTCCAGAATGTACTCGATACGCATACGAATAAACTTTTTGAACAGGCAGAGGAATATTATTCGCGTAAGACGGGTAAGACGTTATCAGATAAGGACGCAAAAACCATCATACGATCGGCATTCATCTGTCTGACTAAAATTGACCAGAGCCGCGCTGTTCGTAACAGGATGACACTAAAAGAGATCACCAATATCATTGGAAGACCGGAATTCGGAACGGAAGAAATTGGCGCCGTATTAAATATATTCCGGGAGCCGGGCAATACCTTCATACGTCCTTTCATCATGGAGGACGAGGAAAGCAAAACCTTAAAAGAGAGCAGCGTACTCGATATCACCCATGAAAGCCTGATCCGCAACTGGGAATACCTGGGAGATTGGGCCAAAGAGGAATTTGAAAATTATGTGGTATCACTTGATTTTGAGCAGCAGCTTAACCGCTGGGTGGACAGCAATAAGTCGAAGAACTTTTTATTGTCGATAGGTCAGCTCACCTATTTTGAAAATTGGTTCAATTCAGTAAAACCAAACGCACATTGGATAGCCCGTTATCTGCCGGAGGAAATAGAGCAGGATAAAAAAATGGTAAAGGCAACCGAGGTGCTCAATAACTCAAAAGAGTTTTTGGCAAAAAGCGCTGCCCGGCATGTGGTGACACGGGCGGTAATGCGTTATGGGGCCAAGCGAATTGTAACAGCATTGGCAGTGATCGGCCTGATCGTTTTAAGTTCATTTGCGGTCAGGGATTATTTTCAAAGGCAGAATAGCCATGTGCTGAAGTCCATCAGGCAGAAAACATTTGAACTGGTCAATGTTCCCAAGCTAAGCCCGGAGTTCCCGGTTCCGGTCGTTACCGAACAGCTTATCCTTGGTAATCTTACCATACCTGAAGTGATTGCTGCCATTAAAGAGCCCAAACAGAAAATATT
>CAZEZE010000509.1:0-1800 GCA_964516445.1 uncultured Chitinophaga sp.
GGAAAGAAAACAACCATTCGAAGAGGCAAGGCAGATCGAGGAGAATGCCCGCCAGGCAGCTTCAACGGAATACGATGATGCCACTTTTAGTCTTTTATTCAGGGATGAACTGCAGGAAAAGGAAGTGGCCCGGATGCTGCTGGAATTCGGGGTGAAAAAGTGGGATGAAAATAAATTGGTGGCGGACTATATTTTTGAAGAAATGGTGGATGAAAGCCTGCTGGATAACAAAGAAGTCCTGCACCTGCTCACCACATTCCGGGAAGCCTACCGGTCTGGCCAGGGAACCATCAGTCCCAATTATTTTATCTATCATCCCGATCAGCGTGTCAGCAGCTTTGCCGTTTCCCTGCTGAATTTTCCATACGAAGAAAGTGATCACTGGCGGAGGGAATTCAGCCAGTCTACCGGCTACCAGCAGCAACTGTTTGAACAATCCTACGAGGATTTCATGCAAACCTTATCAAGGGATAACGAGAACCGGCTGATGGGATTCCTGAAAATGGATGAAGAGAAAACCAATGAAACCGTGGAATCGGCGGTCACCTATCTGAAGCTGAGGAAAATCAAACGCATGCTGCTGGAAAACCAGCTTGATATGGAAAAGGAACATACACCGGAAGAGTTCGGCATTCTGCACAGTACACATGAACACCTGAAAAAAATAGAGATGAGCCTGACACGGAAGTCAGGGGCGGTCATCCTGAAGTGATTGACTCCAACAGCATATCACTGTACGAACCGGAAACCAGGTCACCCGGATGAATTCCTAACGCTTTCATATAATGATCGCACTGTTCCTTCAATTGCTCTTTCGAAAGACCGGCCTGCAGGTTCCCGGCCTCTATTTCCGTAAAAAAACCCAGCCCGGGCACTTCATCAATATGGAATTTGACATTCCCGATATAATAAATTTCCCTTTTCTTTTTAACCACTACTTTGATTCCTACCGACCGGCGGAGGGCTTCCTTTAATCCATCCGCATCATCCACTTTTACCAGGTTGAAAAAAGAGTTTTTGGGGCCTGATTGGTTGGCTCTCTCATAGTAAATAAGATTGTTCTCGATATTCCCTTCCCGGAGTTTGAGACGGCCTTTCGGAACATTGAAATAGGTATCCGTCTGCAGGTCTGTTCCCCTGAATTCGGCTTTATTGGAAAGTAAATATTCACGGATGTAACGAATGCGATCGGTGATGTCCGTATTCATTTCCGGAACGAGGCGGGCTTTTATTTCGACGTTGATGAATGACATGCCGTAAATGTATAGAATAAAAAAAGGTTTGCCGGAACCGGCAAACCTAATACGTTTGTGTACACTGGTTGCTTACTCCGCCATGGCGGTGGCCTGTCTTTTCCTGCTGTGTACCACATCTTCACCCCGCTGCATTTCGCAACGGGTAAAACGCATAGCCGTCCAAACATGGTCCAGTTCGATCCGCTCAATGCTTTCATAACCTTCGCAGGTCAGGCGGTTCCAACTGCACTCACGGTTCAGGTCGGTAACGATCTTGGATGTGATCTTGGGAAAGGCCACCCAGAATTTGGATTCCCCCTTCAGCGATGGCATAACATCTTTCAGAATGCCGTTGAGCTGATTTTCGTTCACGGCAAAGACCAGCGCAAAATCGATCTTCCGGCTTTTGAGCAGCGGGGTCATGTTTTTGCAGAAGGAAAGTTTGCTGAACTGTTTTTCAATGGAGGAAGGCAAGCCCTGAATTAAAAGGTTCTTTTCGTCGGCCAGCTGTAATTTTTCGAGCAGCGTTTGTGACATACCTGGTAACTGTTTTAGAGTGACCGCC
>CAZEZE010000510.1:0-1799 GCA_964516445.1 uncultured Chitinophaga sp.
TGGCCGGGTTTTTACGAAAATTCGGGATCAACCATATTACCGTTGGCGAACATGAAGGAGAGGATCCTTTCACCCATCGTAAAACTCCCAATTACGCTGCTTCCGTTTATCTCGGCGACCTATTGGTGACCTGCTATTCCCTCTACAGCCGCAACCGGACCTTTGGCAATATGATCGGTAAGGGATATTCCGTTAAGTCTGCCCAATTGGAAATGAACATGGTAGCCGAAGGCTATCATGCCGCCAGGTGTATTTATGAAATTAACAGGCAAATAGATGCAGCGATCCCGATCGCCGATACGGTCTTTAAGATATTATGGCAAAATGTTAAACCCGCGGAAGGGTTTAAACGGATTGAAGGGGTGTTGGTCTGAGTCTTGAGTCGGGAGTCTTGAGTCGGGAGTTGGGAGGCGTGAGTCGTGAGACGTGAGACGTGAGTGGACCCTGAATATGCGGAGTCTGTTTTGATTTTTGATTTGGAGCTTTTTTGGATCTTGTGATTTGGTTCTTGGAACTTTTAAATACCTACCCTATGCCACTATTTTACCACGGATTCGTCCCAACAGCCATTCTGATTATGGTTGCCTGCCTGCTGATACGGCAGTTAATTCACTACCGGAAACAACATTCAGTGAAAAGGAAAATATTTTGAAAGGCAGTTTTGCCGGTGCGCTCAAACAATTAACTTCACAGGCATAAAGATTGCCTCATGGTACAGTTTTTCCAGGTCATTTTTTTAATAGCTGCCGTTGTGCTCATCGTACTGAATGTACTGGACTTCAACAAATGGCAGGAAAGCCGGAAAGAAGGAAGCACTAAGCCTTATCCCATCAAATGGTTCAATTTCATACTTACTTCGCTGGTGGCGGTGGGCTGTGTGCTGAATATTATTATTGCCTGGATAAGGAAAGGGTAACTTGAATCTTGAGAATTGAGTGTTGAATATTGAGTCTTTTTTTTGGAAGGAGGAAAAGACTCAATATTCAACACTCAATATTCAATACTCAAGTGCCGGATGCGGATGATTTGCCTGTAGCTGAAGATTTACAAGGTGATTACTCATTAATAATTTCTTTGTGTTCTTAGTGGCCCTGCCTGCCGGCAGGCAGGTTTGTGGGAAACAATAATCCTGAAAGGATTTCTAATAAAAAAGCGCGGCCGCAATCCCGTCTGCAAGTAATTTTCCTTCTTTAGTCAACACCAGTGAATTGTTTTCAAAATGCAGCAATCCGCTATCTGTAAAACGCCTTGCTTTTTCAAGTATATCCTGTTTTTGTGTACCAAACACCGTACAGAGTTTTTCCACGTTCAGTCCTTCCATGGTCCGAAGAGAAGTCATGATATATTCATTTAGCTTTTGCGTGGCTGTCAGGATTTCTTTCTCAAAAGCAAGTTCTCCTTTTTCCAATGCAGTTATATAGATATTGTTATTGGAAATATTCCATTGTCTTTCCACTCCGTTATAGGAATGCGCAGAAGGACCGAGACCGAGGTATTTCTTTCCCTGCCAGTAGGATGAGTTATGACGGCTGCGCCAGCCCGGTTTCGCAAAGTTGGAGATCTCGTAATGTTCATAGCCCGCTTCTTCCATCCATTGCATCAGCAGCAGGAACTGTTCCGATTGTTTATCCGGGTTCACGGCTTCGCTTTTTTGCAGCCGGATCATTTTGTCGAGCGGGGTGTTAGGTTCAACCGTCAATGCATAACAGGAAAGATGCGGGATCCCCAGTCTGATCGCCGTGTCAACATTCTGTTTCCATTTCTCATTGGTAAGCTGAGGAGTACCATAGATCAGGTCG
>CAZEZE010000511.1:0-1789 GCA_964516445.1 uncultured Chitinophaga sp.
CTGCAGCGACGACCGTCCTTCCTGCTCCACTGCTGGAATTCCTGCTGCACCTCGTATTCCCCGTGTACCAGGAAAAGCTTTTTCACTTTTTTCGGTTCCTGGCAGGCCAGCCACTGACAAAGATCCTCGTAATCGCCATGGGCGCTCATGCTTCGGATCGCGCCAATCTCGGCATGCACCTCATGCTGCACCCCGTAGATACCTACTTCCTTATCACCGGCCAGCAGCCGGCCGCCCAGTGAACGGGGCTCGCAATAACCGGTGAAGAGGATAGTATTGCGGCTGTTCTCGATATTGTTGCTGATATGGTGTTTCACCCGGCCGGCATCGGCCATCCCGCTGGCGGAAATAATGACGAGGGGACCGTTCATGAAATTCAGTTGTTTGGATTGCTCCACTGTTTTTACATACCGCAGTCCCTTGAAGGAAAAAGGATCGCTGTCCGTTTTCATGATACGTTGTATGGTCTTATTGAAATATTCAGGGTGGTTCTTGACGATCTCGGTGGCTTCGATGCTCAGCGGGCTGTCCACGTAATAATCCAGGTCGGGCAGACGGTTCTCCAGGTCAAGCTGGTTTAATGAATACAACAGTTCCTGCGTTCTTCCCACGCTGAACGCGGGCATGATGAGCTTGCCCTTTTTCTGCAAACAGGCTTTCTCGATCCAGCGCAGCAGCATATCTGGTGTCGTCAGGTTATTATCGTGCAGGCTGTTGCCATAGGTCGATTCCAGTATGATAAAATCCGCCTGGGGAAAATCCTGCGGTGATTTCAGGATCACATCCCGGTACCGGCCTACATCACCGCTGAACGTAAGTTGATATTCCTTCCCGTCCTCCTTTATCTTAAGATGAACACAGGTACTGCCAATGATATGTCCCGCATCGGTGTACATGGCCTGCACATCTTCTATTACATCATACCATTCATTATACCCTCTTTCTTCCAGGTTTTCCAGTGACCGCTCCGCTTCCTCCTGCGTGTAAAGCGGTTTCAGGTAGATCATCCCGTCGGCAGCCCGGCGCTTGTTCTTGTATTTGATGTCGTCTTCCTGTATCTCCGCGGAATCGCGCAATAACACGGATGTAAGATCCTTTGTAGCCGAGGTGCAGAAGATCTTGCCGCTGAATCCCTCCGAAACCAGCCGGGGGATCAGCCCGCTGTGATCGATATGGGCATGGGAAAGGATCATTACATCCACTTCCGCGGGCTCAAATCCAAAACTACGGTTAAGCATATCCGTTTCCTTACCCAGGCCCTGGAACATGCCGCAGTCCAGCAATATCTTCTTCCCGTTCTTTAAGGTCAGCAAATGCTTGGAACCGGTTACCGTCCTGGCTGCGCCGTGAAATGCGATCTTCATACATCCTCCGCCCCCTGAAGGTGGAACGTAATGTACCTCCCAGGAGATTTTTTATTGATTGAAAATTATTTTTTCGCCTTAGCTTTAAAGGACCATGTAATATAGAACTCAGCCACAATTTCTCCTTCCTTATTTTTCCCGACCGATCTCGCTTTTACGATCCGGGGTTCACCGGTTGCCATGGTTTCTTCAATTGCTTTTTGAAAAAGCGCTCCGTCTTCACAGGTAAACAGGGTTCTTGCCGTTGCTTTTTTAAAATACTCCGACTCCACCTTTACCACCAGCATGGAAACCGGCGGGCTGATCTTGTATAAATGCGCCATGGCCAGGGCGCCGGTACTCATTTCAGCCGCCATGCTCAGGCAGGCAAAATAGGTGGAGCGAAAAGGATTTTGTGATAACCATTTGTACGGTACCGTTACCTG
>CAZEZE010000512.1:0-1768 GCA_964516445.1 uncultured Chitinophaga sp.
ATACAATTTACTTTTTAGTATACGAAATATGTAAAGTGTATTCAGGAAAAGACAGATCAAAAACTGTCGTTTTCGTCATACTGTGATATAATGTGCCATTTTGATGACCTGCATTAGGATAACCGCTTGAACCTGGGTTAGATTTGTTCCGCAGCCGGATCCTGACCCGGGCGGCGCGGCTGGTTTTTCCTTTTCCCGACGAATCTGTCTTAAACCCCTGTTTCCCGGACTGTTTCGCTATAACAGTTCAGCAGGTCCGGGTCCATCGCCCTATTTACACCCTTCTCCCAGGCATTGACTTTTGCCATGACGCATGCGTATTATATAAGATTTCGCGGTAATTGTGTAACAGCTTTGGCCTTATGCTGAAGGATCTTTGTTCTGTCAAACAAAGCCAAAACCAAGCATTATGCAACAGCAAAGCAAAGAAAGAAAGTACACCCTGGCAGCCAGCGAATTTGACTGGGAAATTGCTCCCGGCAAAACGATCCGCGCCTGGGGCTTTAACGGCCAGGTTCCCGGCCCGGTAATCAAAGCGCAGAAGGGTGAAACCGTAATTATCAACGTAACCAATCAGTTATCCCAGCCGACGATTATTCACTGGCATGGCATTCGGTTAGAAGCGCCGATGGACGGAACCGATGCCGTTCAGCGCCCTATTCAGCCCGGCGAAGAGTTCGAATACAGGTTTGTCGTTCCTGATGCGGGAACTTTCTGGTACCACTCCCATTTCAATGAAACCGAGCAGGTAGAAAAAGGCCTGTACGGGGCCCTGGTTGTTACCGATGAAAACGATCCGGTATTGGATGATGAGAAAGTAATCATGATCGATGATATGAAGCTTACGCGGAAGAATACATTCAAAAAACCTTCCTGGTTCTTACCGAAGTTCATCGAGCGTCATGATGGCAGGCAGGGAGAAAGTTTGCTGATCAATGGAAAGGAAGATTCCGTACTGGAAATCCATGCGGGGCAGACCGAAAGATGGCGAATCATCAATTCCTCCAGCGCCCGGTACTTTCATTTGTATTTTGAAGGCAGACCTTTTAAGATCATTGCCACGGATGGCGGATTGATCCAGTCGCCCGTAACCGCAACAGAACTCTTACTCACACCCGGGGAAAGAGCAGACATAGTAATGGGACCCTTCCGGGAAGGCGAGGAACTTGCATTGCAAAGTCTGGCCTATAACAGGACAACCTTTCTGAAGGCAAAACGCCAAACATTTGCAAGAATTAAAGTGAAAGGGGAAAAGCAATCCCTCGCCTTCGTACCCGGGAAACTGAGAACCATTGAACCGCTTGCAACACCCCATGCTCCGGTATCAAGAAAAATAAATTTCTCTGTGGGTCCTGATCTCCGCAATGGTCTTAACTTCTTAGTGAACAAAAAAATGCACTTAAACGATATCCCGGTAAAAATGGGTGAACTCCAGGTGTGGGAACTGTCGAATACCAGCCTGATGGACCATCCCTTCCATTTGCATGGCTATTTTTTCCAGGTCCTTGAAGAGAAAGGAAAACAACCGAAATATCTTTCCTGGAAGGATACCTATAATCTCAAGCCGCGCAGTAAGGTGAAAATTGCATGGATGCCGGACAGGCCGGGAACATGGATGTACCATTGTCATATTCTTGAACATCATGCAGCGGGTATGATGGCGCATTTTAGTGTAACGACAGATACAAATGCGAAGATTGAAATCTCACCTACGCATCAGCATCAGCACTGAATCCAGCCAGTATTCATATGAAAAGTATGCGGAATG
>CAZEZE010000513.1:0-1757 GCA_964516445.1 uncultured Chitinophaga sp.
TATAACAATGAATTCATCAGCGTCTTTGGCTATAAAACCGATCTTCTTACATAGATCGATTACAAAGGGCCCAATAACACTACTAACTTCTTTGGCTATGGCATGAATTCAGTGTATAACAAGAACAGCCCTAAAAAATTCCGTTATTACAGGGTCCGGTACGACCTGGGAGATATCTCCCTGATGTTACGTCACAGGTTCTCTTCCAAAGTGAGCCTTTCCCTGGGTCCCACCTTCCAGTTCTATTCTTACGATTCAACGGATAAATTCAATAAGATCAGAAGTGTTGAAGTAACCCCTACACCGGGTATCACTTCTTCTATCAATAACAGGCAGTCTTATATTGGTTTACGTGCCCTGGTGAATGTGGACACCCGCAACAGCCAGGCCCTGCCGAGCAGAGGTATTCTCTGGAATACTTCATTCCGGTACCTGTCCGGAAACAGCAAAAGTTATAACAGCGTTACACAATTCAATACTGATTTTACTTTTCACCTTGCCCTGGCTAAAGAATGGCTGGTATGGGCCAACCGGACCGGCTTCGGTGCGAACTTCAACGATAATTTTGAATTTTACCAGGCACAAACGCTTGGCAGTAACGAAGACCTGCGTGGATATCGCAGGGAGCGGTTTGCAGGAAAATCAAAATTCTTCAACCAGACGGAACTGCGCTGGAAACTCGCCAACCTGAAAACCTACTTATTCCCTGCCTCCTTTGGGATGTTTGCCTTTATGGACATCGGACGGGTTTGGGAGGTAAATGATAATACATCGAAAATGGCATCAGGTTATGGCGGTGGATTCTGGTTTTCACCACTGAACCAGTTGGTCATCAATGCCAGTGTTGGCTTTTCCAGCGAAGACATGATCCCGATGTTTGGATTCTTCTGGAGGTTTTAACGCAATCAGATAATACGTATACTGAAACGGCCGGTCATTCAAGACCGGCCGTTTCATTTACAGACTATTCAACCTATCGTCATAAACGGTAATCCTCAACCAGGAAACAAAGGAACCGGATCACGAAATCATCTCCTTCCCCTGATTTGTAATTTTTCTTCCGGGAAACGGAGAACAATTTGTAACCGATCTCCTGTTTATTATTGATATTGGTATAGTGATCGCTCAGCCGGATTGTTTCAACCATGAATCCCCCGGGGAAGAAGATCTCGGACTCTGTTTTAACCCTGGTTTCATAATCCGTGGTACTGATGCTGTTGAAAGTGCCGCTTCCGTTGGCCCGCGGTCGTGAAACCGGGGAACGCAGGGCCGCATTTGTTTGTGTCAGATCTTTCGCAAGGTTGATCGTACCGATCATGATTCCATCCTGCATGATCACCCTGTTATTTACGATCGTCAGCGGTTTACTGCGGTCCCTTACCGCCTGTAAGTTGAATTTCCGGGTGTAGTTCAGGAAAGTTCCGATCTCTTCTAATTTTTTGTCATAGGTTTTAATACCGGAATAGTCTTCCCTGAAACGGGCAACTGCAGAACGGTTGGCCGAATCGTCCTTGCCCGGCAGTAAACGGTACCTGACGGCCAGTTCAGCCAGGTGACGGGTGAAGTCGTTGCCTTCATAAATAACGGACAGGGTATCCCCGGTAGCAGGGAAACGTAACTCGTGGTAAAAAAAGGGCTTTAGCTCTCTTACAGGTGCCGGAAACTCAAAAAGTACAGACTCGATAGCATAACTTCCGTCGAGTGTGAAAATATCCGTATTCGGTAAGGCAGAGAAACTGTTGGGTGTAACTATATAG
>CAZEZE010000514.1:0-1739 GCA_964516445.1 uncultured Chitinophaga sp.
TACCCTTTGAAAATGCTGCCGCAATGTAAAACTTTTTTTAACAATTAGTTAATTGATATAAAAAAAATCCGAACACCCGTTAAGTCCCTAAAAAACCCAACTGACCTGTGTCTTCAATTCAGGTCCGGGGCCAGGGATGATCCCGTGGATCTCCGAACCTCTTGGAGCCGGACGGTAGATGGTATGGGCCAGCCGAACCCAAAAACTGAGGTGGAGGCCGGGTTTATAGGCAAGGTTCAGGTAAAACCGGGAACCCTTACCCGAAAAACCAGGGATTGAATAGCTGTAGAGTACGTCATTTTCATAAGCATAGACCCTCGATGCATAACCTTCCGTTTCAAAATACTGTATCCTGGCGCTGCCTGAAAAGGGTTTTTGGAGTGGTTTATATATAATATCAATGAAGCACAGGAATCCATTTTCTGCGTCTACACCCCGTTTATCAAACCAAACCATTTCTGCCCGGCTGCGCAAGGTTAGCCCGGAATTGACCCTGAAGTTCAAATGTGTCCGCCAGCTTTGCCGGGTCTGGAAATCCAGGTAATGGGTATTCCCCCCGCCGGCTGTATTATTCCCCTGCTTTGATTCATACCGGAAGCGGGTATAGATCTCCGTTTGTTTATCGGGTGTATAAGTCAGCAGTACCAGCCAATCAGACCCCCTCCCGGGCGCATCCACCCTGTATTTTAACCAGGGGAACCGGTAGAGATCAGCGTAAGCATCGATCTTCCACCCGGCTCCCGGCCGGAGGCTGATACCTGTAAAAACTCCTCTTTCATTTGATGGAAAAGTGTTTTCTGTAAATGCATTCCCTGAAACAGCCTGGTAAGCGGCCGAAATATGACGATGCAATAATGACAGGTCCACCCGGGGATCCACACTGATCAGCAGACCATTGGTGACCGCCTCATTAAAATTCTTATCCACTGCCGTCTCCCCGAAAAAATGCAGGTTCTTATAGGTGTAACTGTAATCCGTGCTTATATTAAACCATTTCTTCCCGCTGATCGCATAAAGATTGTAAGGGTCATCTCTCTTTTTAATTGGTAAAGAAAAAAGATACAGCACCCCGTTAATGGCAAGCCGGGCATTCTTTCCTTTATACGCAACAGATGAACCCATCGCCGTTTGCGTCAGCCGGTTCCGGTCTGCCTGTTCAGCCGGACTCCGGTGATAACCTGACGTGAGCAGCGATGAGATAAATTGTTCACCGGAAACCGTATCAGTGATGAGATTGGCGCTGAGCTTTCTAAAAGAAATAAAGGCGGTGGATTCGAACTTTCCCTTGCTAACAGTAATACCGCCCCCCCGGTGAAAAAAGAATTCCCCGGAAGAACTGTAGGGTCTTAATACCGCGGATTGCCTTTTTAACCCGGTAATATCAGCGCTTTTTTTAAAGGCCAGACTTTGCCAGTGAATCAGCCCCTGCCCCATATTCACGGTGAAATCCCCTGCTGCCAGTGATTGTATAATTCCCAGTTTCCGGGCAAAAAAATGAACCGAATAAAAATCAAATCCTTTTTGTTGCGCCCCTTTCAGGAATTGCTCCCCGGCATCCTTATCCCCCAGCCACCCGAATTGCAAAAGATCTTTATAAGAATAGCGGTATCGAAACAACAATCGCTGGGGACTACCGGTATAACTATTATCCTTAAACGAATTTCCTGCGTTTAGCTCCTGCGACACACGGAACAAAAGACTGTGTGCCCCGCCCCCGAAACGTCTTCGCATTTCCTCTT
>CAZEZE010000515.1:0-1728 GCA_964516445.1 uncultured Chitinophaga sp.
GCTGGGATGACGCACTGATCCCGGTTCTTAAACTCGACTACGCGCCTTATTCCGTAGCGTTCAGTTATGATGCCAATATCTCAAAATTAAAACCGTCCACTTATGGCCGCGGTGGTTTTGAGATATCCATCACGTATACCACCGCACGAAAAGAGAAAGGGGAATACCTGCTTTGCCCGAAATTCTGATGTATCCTATCCTTAACTTGTCTTGTAAATAAAAACCGGACCGACAATGTCGATCCGGCTTTCATTCATTTATACTTATCCTGGCCTGCCTATTCTTTGGTTTCAAAAAGTCCTTTCCAAACCAGGGCCGCCGCGATACCGCCGGCAATGGGGGCGGCGAAGAACAACCATAGCTGCGTCAGCGCCTTTCCCTGGGCAAATATGGCAGGTCCGAAACTGCGGGCCGGATTAACAGAAGTGCCCGTGATGGGAATGGCCACCAGGTGGATGAGCACAAGTGTAAGTCCGATCGCCAATCCGGCCATAGCGCTGTTTCCCCATTTAGAAGTGGTGGCAAAGATCACGAACAGGAAAAGAAAAGTGAGGACCGCTTCTGTCACGAAGGCCGAGGTCATATTGTACCCTGCAAGATAGCCTTCGCCCCAGCCATTGGACCCCAGCGCCCATTCGCCCATGGCGAATCCCGGGGCGCCTTTAGCAATTACATATAACACTCCTGCACCCAGTGTGGCGCCCGCCATTTGCGCGACTATATAACTGGCGGCATCGCCCGCCTTTATCTTTCCCGCAACCAGCATGGAGATGGTTATGGCCGGGTTGATATGACAGCCCGTGATCCCCCCTATCGAATAGGCCATGACCACCACCGCCAGGCCAAATGCCAACGAGATACCGAGTAAACCGATCCCCGAGGGACCGGTGGAGGACACTCCCGCTACTACCGCAGCACCACATCCGAATAATACGAGTGAGAATGTGCCGATGAGTTCTGCCAGAAACTTTTTCATACGCAAGTAGTTTTAAACTGCCAGCGGCAGTTGGTTAATAAATTCTCCTGTACCTTAAACCTCGCGCCCGATTCTTTGTTACTTTGAAGGTATTTGAAAGAAATCAGCATTCATTTTCAATTTATTCACATCAAATCACTGCCATGTCCATTGAAGTTGGCAAACCCGCTCCTGATTTTACACTGTTTGACAGTGAAAAGAAAAAACTGACATTATCAGAACTAAGAGGCCAGCCAGTACTCCTGTTATTTTTCCCGCTTGCCTTCACCAGCACCTGCACTGCCGAACTCTGTTCGGTGCGGGATGATCTTGCCTGGTACAATAATGTCAATGCCCGCGTCTTCGGTATATCGGTGGATGCCCTGCACACGCTGGCCAGGTACAAGGAGGAACAGCATCTCAACTTTACGCTGCTTAGTGATTTTAACAAAGATGTTTCCCGTGCTTATGGCTCCATTTATGAACTTTTTGGATACAATATGAAAGGTGTTTCCAAACGTTCAGCCTTTGTAATCGACAAACAGGGAATAGTCCGTTATGCGGAAGTTCTGGAGAATGCCGGTGAAGTCCCGGATTTTATAAAAATCAGGAAAGTACTGGCCGGGTTGAACTAAAAATTCGTTAAAAGAAAGGCCTTTTCACAATTCAAGACATTGATTATTAATAGATTTTACGGTATCGTAGTTTTACGTTGCGTATATAAAATTTATGGCCTACTTTTCGAATAATAAAAGTAAATTTGTTTCGTTGAG
>CAZEZE010000516.1:0-1693 GCA_964516445.1 uncultured Chitinophaga sp.
ATGGTTAACTTTTGGTAATCAGCTTAAGGGTTTTGGGAATAACCGTTTTACGCAGTAAATCTATCTCCTCCGTTTTAGCCAGAAAATGCAGAAACAGATAGACCAGCGCGCCGGCCGCAAAGAACAGGATAATATGGGGCAAGCCCGGAATGGCCGGCAAATCTTTCACAAAGAACAGAATAACTGCCGTTATTGCGCTAAAGGAAAGGGTGGGAAAAATGTCTTTGAATTGCTCCCGGATTGAATAGTGCAGGAATTTATCCGAATAAAAGGCATTTATCAGCAAATTGACGTACGACGTGATCACTTCCCCGATGATCAGACCGTAAATGCCAAATTGTATCCCTGTAAAAATTGCGATGGTTATATTCACTTTTTTGATCACCTCCAGTTTCAGTCCGAGATCGGATCGCCCCAGCACCAGCAACATATTGAGGTTGATGGTGCTGAAATGATAAGTCAGCCCCGACAGACAGAGCAGTTGAAGCATGGGCACGGAAGGGAGCCATTTTTCACCCACCAGGGCAATGAGCACCGGTTCGGCCAGCACGCCCAGCGTGACCAGGGCGGGAATAATGATAAAAGAACTGAGTTTCAGGATTTTGCGGTATCCGGCTTTGAGTTTTTCGGTGTCGTCCTGGAGCTTGGAGAGTACAGGATAGGTGACATTGTGGATGGTTCGGAACAGGGTATTGATCACCATATTGGTGAAATTGTTGGCCTGCGTATAGAACCCCAGAGTAGCCGCCGTAAAAAACTTGCCGATGAGCAGTTTATAGATATGCGTGTAAAACTTATCGAGTATCGCCGCTGCCAGAATTTTGGAGCCAAAGCCGAAAAGCCTTTTAAAAGAGGCCTTGCTGAAGCCTGTCGTGGGACGCCAGCGGTTCATGTAACAAAGCATCACCGAATACAACAGGTCCATTACCACAAAACGGATAACCAGGCTCCACACGCCCCAGCCCTGGTATGCCAGCACAATCGCCAGGATACCGGACAAAGTGGTGGTGAGGAACCGGATTTTCGTTTGTGTTTTAAAATGCACCTGCTGGATCAGGGTGGTGCTCTGAATGATGGAAAATGCGTTAAAAATGAGACTTAAGCCCATGATACGCACGATCCACACGAGAATTTCCTGGTTGAAGAAAGCGGCAATCGCGGGGGCGCTGACGAACAGGATGCCGTAAAAAAGCAGGGCGGCGATAAAGTTGAAAATAAAAGTGGTCGATTTATCCGCCTCCGAAATCTCTTTTTCCCGGATCAGCGCCGTCGAGAAGCCGCTTTCCACGAAAACCGAGGAAAATTCAAAAAACACCATGACCATGGCCACCAGGCCGAAGTCTTCCGGCGACAACAGCCGGGCCAGCACAATGGTAACGATAAAATTGGCGACGCTACTGCCCAGTTTATCCAAAAGCAACCATATGATCGCCGAAAGAGATTTTTCGCTGAGCGATTTATCAGCCATGACGATCAGACCTTCTGTTTTGCTTTCGGTGCTTTCTTTTCTTTCTCGTAATATCCCTTGCCTTTGCCATAACCATAGCCGTAACCATAGCCGTATTTTCCGCCATACCCCGGTTTATTGATCGGAACGCCGTTGAGCACGATGAAGGGCCGGGGCATTTTATCTTTGGTTGCGATGTCTTCGACGATCTCCAACTGACCTTTATAGGTGTATCCGGCGCGCACG
>CAZEZE010000517.1:0-1685 GCA_964516445.1 uncultured Chitinophaga sp.
CTTTTGTTTATAAAACAAATATCAATGTTCAGGGCGACTTTTCAAACGAAGAAAAAGAAAGCCTTAGTTCCCGGCTGAAGGTACAGCTTGATGACAGTATGCGGTCTCGTTCTGTTTCCAAAATACTATGGAGCGTGATGAAAAACCCACCGGTGTATGAAAGCGCCAATGCGGACAAATCCATCGTCTTCATGCGGGCCCTGCTGACTTCCCTGGGCTATTTCAAGGACACGATCACTTACAGGGTAACAGTGGATTCTGCGGAGAAGAACCAGTACAGGGCCATTGTTGACTTCAATGTGATCCCGGGTAAAGTGGTGCGGATCGATTCCTTTGCCTACAATATAAAACAACAGGAATTGCAGCAGCTCGCCGCTTCCACACAGAAAGAAGCGAAATTGAAGGAAGGTGATCCTTTCGCCAAAGCCGCCATTTCCGAGGAACTGGACCGCCTGGTGCTGCTTTACCGCAATAACGGGTATATGCGTTTTGGCCGGGAAGTACTGATCGGGCTCTGGGATACCCTCGATATTTCCCTGCTGCAACCCAGTTTTGACCCGCTGGAACAATTAAAACTCCTGCAAAAACTGAAAGAACGAAGGGAAAACCCGACTGCCAACCTCGAGATCCGGCTGCGGCCCGGATTCGACAGTTCCAAACTTAAAAAATATTTTATCGGAGAAATCACGGTGTACCCGGATCTGCCACTTGACACAACCGGGCATACCCGGAAAGAAACACAGCTTGATCATGTGAAAGTGGTTTCTTACCTCAGCCATTTCAAACCGAAGATCTTTCCGCAAAATATTTTCCTCCGCCACAAAGAACTCTATGACCAGCGGAATTACTTCAAGACCATCAATCGTTTCAACTCACTTCTTGCCTGGCGGCTGATCAATATTGAACAGGTACCCAGGAAGGACCAGGATACGGCCGATTTTACCATCCGGCTCACCCCTGCCCGCAAATATTCCTTTACCGCCAATATCGAAGGAAGCCGCAACAATAACTTTGTATCGGGTAACCTGTTCGGTATTGGTGTCAACGTGGGATTGCAGAACAGGAATTTCGCACGCACAGCCAGCCAGTCGGCCACCAATATCCGTTTTGGTGTGGAAACAGGAAGGGATACGGCCACCGATATCAAATTCATACAAACAAGACAACTGAGCATCAATCACACGATCAGCTTTCCCCGCCCGATACCACGGATGCAGTGGTTGAATGAGAGTATCCGGAACAGCTTCCGGAGCGTACTGGTGTTCAATGCCGCTCTCACCGAAAGAAGGGCCCTGTATAACCTGCGAACCATCAACGGATCCTGGGGATACGATTTCCAATGGGGCAAAAAATTTGTCACCCTGCGTTTCCCGAATATTGAATACTCCAGCTTTAAGTCATTACCCAGGCTGGATTCCATTTTTTCCAAGAACCCATCCCTGCGTAATATTTTTGCCGACGGGTTCATTTCATCCATGCTTGCAGGTGTAAGGGTCACCGGCGGGAGGAACAAACATGTCAATGTTTTCAATCTCAACGTGGAAGTTTCCGGTTTTTTGTCGGGCCTTATCAACAATGATTACCTCGACAGCAACCTGTTCCGTTTTATAAAAGTGGATGCGGAGTTTGCCAGGAAGATCAGCATCAAAAGGTCGGCGCTGGTGCTCCATGCATTCGCCGGTATC
>CAZEZE010000518.1:0-1666 GCA_964516445.1 uncultured Chitinophaga sp.
AGCCGGAGAGCTCAAAAGTTATGGAGTTGTTTTTCCAATCTATGGTATTGCACTTATGATTGAAATAAATTTCAACGCCCTGCTTTTCCGCAAGGTCCATGAGTTTCATGTTCAGGGTGCCTCTCGATACGGAATTGATGAATTGCCCTTCCTTTCCATACGGCTGGAATGCCGTGCTTTCATCGATGTTGTGAATAAAACGGCCATGCATAGGAATCGAGATCTTCCTGATCACTTCCGCCAGCCCCACTTTCTCCAGCGCCAGCAAACCCCGGTCGCTTAATGCGAGGTTAATAGAACGCCCGGCGCTCATTTTTTCACTGCGCATGTCGCCCCGGCGTTCAAATATTTTCACCTTATACCCTCTTTTGGATAAATAGATCGCCAGTAAGGACCCCACCAGGCCGGCACCGATTATGGTAATGTCTTTTTTCATAGTAGCCTCCCCTCCTACGGAGGAGCTTCAATGTCTTGATGGAATGTGATTACTACCTCAAAATTGAATTAATAATTTCCCCGAATCTGTATATATCCTGGAAAGAATTATACAATGGCACCGGCGCTACCCGAATCACATTCGGTTCCCGCCAGTCGGCAATCACACCCTGATTTGTTAATGCCTCAAATATTTCTCTCCCCTTACTCAGCATAAGCAATGAAACCTGGCAACCCCTTTGATCAGCTTCTTTCGGAGTGATCACTTCAATTAGCCTGCGGGCAGTGCGGCTATTGCAATCACCAATAATAAATAATAAATAATCTGATAACAACTTCCTTTTTGTATGCAACCTTTCCATCCCCGCTTCCTCAAAAATATCCAGTGATGCCTTATGGGCAGCCATGCTCAGTATGGGAGCATTGCTCAGCTGCCACCCTTCCGCTGTGGGTATCGCATCGAACCCCTTCTCCATTTTGAAACGGGTCTCTTTTTTATGTCCCCACCAGCCTGCAAAACGGGGAAGCTCTGTATTCGATGCATGCTTTTCGTTTATGTATACACCCGCGACTCCTCCCGGCCCGCTGTTCAGGTATTTATAAGAACACCAGCAGGCGAAGTCCGCGCTCCAGTCGTGCATCCGGAGTTCCACATTGCCTGCTGCATGGGCCAGGTCAAACCCGGCATAAGCCCCGGCTGCATGCGCCGCTTCCGTGATCGCCTTCATATCAAACAACTGGCCGGTATAGTAGTTGACTCCGCCAAAGATCACAAGAGCCAGTGAGTCGCGGTGCTGCTGAATGACCGCTATAATATCTTCTGTACGCAAATGATATTCCCCCGAACGGGGTGTGACCTCGACGACTGCCTCCGCCGGATCAAACCCATGGTATCCTGCCTGTGACTCGAAAGCATACTGGTCAGAGGGAAATGCCTTCGACTCGCAAATGATCTTGAAACGTTGTTTCGTAGGACGGTAAAAAGTCACCATCAGCAGGTGCAGGTTCACCGTGAGCTGGTTCATCACCACTACTTCGTTCACTTTGCATCCAATGATCTTTGAAAGTTGTTTGGGAAAGATCTCGTGATAGGGCATCCAGGGATGGCGGGCATGAAAATGTCCCTCCACACCCATGCTGGCCCAGTCGTCCAGTTCCTGCTGCACATATTGCGCGGTTGTTCTTGGCTGAAGCCCTAACGAATTTCCGGTAAAGTAGACACAGTCACGGC
>CAZEZE010000519.1:0-1652 GCA_964516445.1 uncultured Chitinophaga sp.
TCATCAGCGCTGAATATTCCGTTGAGATATCCTGGTCATCAAAAGTGATAATGGTTTTAAAGCCCAGTACATTTTCATAAAAATGAACCCATTCGTTCATCTTACCCAGCTCTACATTGCCCACGCAATGGTCAATGTATTCAAGCCCCACAGGTTTGATGGCAAACCGGCTGCTGGCGGGCTGGTATCCCGGCAAAAAGGCCCCTTTGTAATTTTTTCTTTCCACAAATGTATGGATGGTGTCACCATAGGTGTGTATGGAGGCCAGGGTAACCTCTCCGTTTTCATCGCTGATTTTTTTAGGGTCCCCTGCGCTTCTGGCTCCACGTTGCGTGGTTTCCTTCCATGATTTTTCAGCATCATCCACCCAGAGGGCCAGAACTTTTACACCATCGCTGTGCTTCACAATATGGTTCATGATTTGCGAATCAGACCGTATAGGCGTGGTCAGAACCAGGCGCACCTTGTTTTGCTGAAGCACATAGGAAGCTTTGTCCCTTACCCCCGTTTCAGGGCCTGCATAGGCAACCAGCGAAAACCCGAAAGCAGCCTGGTAATAATAAGCCGACTGTTTGGCATTGCCGACATAAAATTCGATAAAATCGGTTCCGTTCAACGGAAGAAAATCAGGAATGGTGACAGGTTTGTCTTTGCTGACAGGAGCAGTAGTCGTTGTCATGATATTATTTTTTTGAAGTCAGGTTATTTTTTCAGTGCAGTCAGGGAAATATTTGTGGACTTCACACAACAGATCTTCAGTTTCAAAGTTCAGTGTAATAAAGCCCGGCTATTAAATTATTGTTTAATTCTTTTCCATTTGGTTTCGGTAAACAACCCATCAAGGTACTTTTCAAAATCAATTAGTTCGCGTGGCGGATCACCGAAGGTATTGTCTATCTTTTTTATTTTCCCTTTAATCCTTAAAGCGGTAAAGGTGCTTGGTACATCCACGATGTTCGGATCATGGTAGGAATCCTTCATTTCAGCAAAACCAACCTTTTCAGCCATCGCTGTTATATCGCCAAGCTGTTTTTGGGTAATAAAGGTATAAAAAATTCCGGTATCTGCAACCCATTGGATGGCTTCATAGACCACGTAACCGCTTTTGTAAATGGAAATGCGGTAGGTAGGGCATCTTCCAAAACATGGCGTTCGCTCTATGGATGCAAAAAGACTGTCGCCTGAGGGTTCTTTTTCATTGGAAACCGGGGTGACTGCCTTCCTGCTGCTTTTACATGCGAGGAAAAGAAAAACACCTGTGATAAGCGCTAAAACCAGCAGGGGCCTCATCATGTTGGCCTGATTCTTCATACCATTTGTTTTGCAGACATTACTTTTTATAACCACGCTCACGGGCCATTTTTTCCAGTTTTTGCTGGAATCCGGATTTTTTGGCACTCTGAGGTTTTTTCTTGTTTTCCTGTATCTTGGCGTGAATGGCTTTTTCATCCACCATGGCGCGAAACAGGTATTGTTGTCCGAAGCTGATCATATTGGCCAGAAAATAATAATAACTCAACCCGGCTGAATAATTATTTAAGAAGCCAAGGAATACAACAGGCATCAGGTACATCATCCACTTCATCTGCGGGTTGGTGCCAACGGTCATCTGATTGTTGGCGTAGGTGTATAGCAGGGTGGATAGTGTCATC
>CAZEZE010000520.1:0-1651 GCA_964516445.1 uncultured Chitinophaga sp.
GGGTGGAAAAATTAAATACCATTTACGGGGTTGCATGGCTGGTGATCGCTTCCATTTCGGTGGCCATGGTCAGCCGTATTGCCAAAGCCTTCCAGGATTATTTCCTGAACCTCATTACCCAGAAATTCGGGGCGACCGTTTTCACACAGGGACTGCAGCATGCCATGAAACTTCCTTACCAGGAATTTGAGGATGCGCGAAGCGGTGAGACCCTCAGTGTTTTGCAGAAAGTCAGGATCGATACGGAAAAATTCGTGGCCTCTTTCATCAATATCCTCTTCCCCGTGATTGTGGGGATCATTTTCGTAGCAGTGTATGCCACCACCATTCACTGGAGCCTGCCGCTGGTCTATTTCGGGGGTATCTTTTTGCTGACCATCATTTCCAACCTGCTCAGTAAAAAGGTGAAGACCATCCAGAAAAAAATTGTCGGGCAAACCACCGCCCTGGCGGGCGCCACCACCGAATCGCTGCGCAATATTGAACTCGTGAAAAGCCTGGGGCTTACCCAGCAGGAAGTAAGCCGGCTGAACAAGAACACCTTTAAAATACTGGGACTGGAACTGACCAAGGTGAAGCGGATCCGCAGTATCAGTTTTATCCAGGGAACTTTTGTCAACACGCTCCGGCAGATCATCCTCTTCCTGCTGATGCTGTTCATCTACCGGGGGAAAATGGATGCCGGGCAGATCGTCACCATGCAGATCTTTTCCTTTTTTGTTTTTGGCCCGCTGCAGGAGATCGGTAACATCATCCTCACTTATCGTGAGGCACAGGCATCGCTGGAGAATTTCCAGAACCTGATGAAAAAAGCGCCGGAGCCCATGGCGGAAAACCCTAAACACCTGGGTAATATACAAACCCTGGAATTCGATCATGTGGCCTTCAAACATCTTACGGCCATGCACAATGCCATCAATGATATCAGTTTCAATGTCAAAACCGGGGAGACCATTGCCTTTGTGGGGCCTTCCGGTTCCGGCAAGACAACGCTGATGAAACTGCTGGTGGGATTGTACCGGCCACAGGAAGGGCGTATCCTGTACAATGGCATGGACGAGAACAATATTGATTTCAATGACCTGCGTAACCAGATCGGTTTCGTAACGCAGGACACGCAACTATTCTCCGGAACGATCAGGGAAAATCTCCTGTTTGTGAATCCTTCGGCCACCGACCAGGACCTGAACGATGTACTGCAGAAAGCTTCCTGCCAGCAAATGTTAGCGAGGGCAGATAAAGGGCTGGATACGATGATCGGTGAAGGCGGGCTGAAATTGTCGGGAGGTGAAAAACAGCGGATCTCGATCGCACGGGCCCTGCTGCGTAAACCCAAGTTATTGCTGTTCGATGAGGCCACTTCCGCCCTCGACTCACTCACGGAGGAAGAGATCACCGATACGATCCGGGATATTTCGCGGCATGGGAACCAGGTTACGATCCTCATCGCCCACCGTCTCAGTACCATTATGCATGCCGACCGTATCTATGTACTGGAAAAAGGCGACGTAGTTGAAACAGGCAGCCATGAAAAACTGCTGGAAGAAAAAGGATTGTATTTTGCGATGTGGCGCCAGCAGATCGGCGAAAGAAAACCAAAAATCTCAGTAGCGTAATATGGGTATCTTATCTTTTCTCGGATTAGGGAACG
>CAZEZE010000521.1:0-1646 GCA_964516445.1 uncultured Chitinophaga sp.
TTTCATTGTTGCGGACGATACCCACGTAATCACTCATGAGCAACTTCAGTTCCTTTACGCTTTGGGTGATCAGGATCATTTCCCTGGGGGCATTGGTGCCATCTGCCTTCCAGTCGGGGATCCCTTCCTTAAAGGAGACCGTATCAATGTTCTTTATCGCATCCAGGTAGCTACGGTGTGCAAACACCATCGCTTCCAGCAGACTGTTACTGGCGAGCCGGTTGGCACCGTGCAGTCCCGTGCTGGCACATTCACCTGCTGCATACAGGTTCTTTATGGATGTACGTCCATCCTCATCTGTTTTGATACCGCCGCAGCTGTAATGTGCGGCTGGTGCAACCGGTATCATATGCCTGGTGATATCGATGCCGATACCCAGGCATTTCTCATAAATATTGGGGAAGTGTTCAACGAACTTGTCCTTACTGAAGTGGCGGCAGTCTAAAAAAACATTTTCCGTACCGGCCACTTTCATTTCATTATCGATGGCCCGGGCCACGATATCCCTGGGCGCCAGGTCTTTTCGTTTATCATAGTTTTCCATAAAAGCCTTGCCCGCGTGGTTGCGAAGGATACCGCCATCACCCCGTACGGCTTCGGTAATCAAAAAGTTCTGCCCACGGATACCCGGTTCATAAAGGGCTGTGGGATGAAACTGGATGAACTCCATATTCTCGATCCTCCCCTTTGCCCGGTCCAGCATAGCCACCCCATCGCCGGTGGCAATGGATGGATTGGTTGTAGAACGGTATACCTGACCATTACCTCCCGATGCCATCAGGGTGATCCGAGAGAGCATCTTTTCTATTTTATTATTGTTAAGGTTCAGCACATACACCCCGTAACATTCAATGCCGGGCGTAGACTTGGTGACCAGATAACCCAGATGATGCTGCGTGATGATGTCGAGCACAAAGCAATGACTGATGAGCTGTATATTCTTTTGCCTGGCAATGGCTGACAGGAGCGCTCTTTCCATTTCCTTACCGGTCATATCCTTGTGATGCAGGATACGGAATTCGCTGTGGCCGCCTTCCTTACCGAGTTTATAATCACCGTCTCTCTCTTTATCGAACCTGGCGCCCCACTCAATGATCTCAGCGATACGTTCCACCCCTTCTTTCACCACGATCTCCACTATATGCCTGTTGCAGAGCCCATCGCCAGCAACCAATGTATCTTCAATATGCTTCTCAAAGCTGTCGTGGTCAGTATCCATTACTCCGGCAATGCCCCCCTGGGCATACTTGGTATTGGTTTCGTCACTTTGTGTTTTGGTGAGGATGGTAACGGTCTTACCGGGGCATGCTTCTGCCACTTTCAAAGCATAGGTAAGTCCGGCAATACCGCTGCCGATGACAAGGAAATCTGTTTGCATAGTATTTTGCCTGCGGCTGAAATAGGTAAATTTATTTCCCTACCTTAGGCTCAGATCAACAAAGATAAATGATATGAAAAAACTACTCATTATTTTAACGGTTGCCTGCAGTTCGCTGACCGGTACGGGTCAATCAGGATTCAACCCGCCTGCCACAGCAGCAAGGCCGGTTACCGACACGCTTCATGGCATATTCCTTACCGATAACTATCGCTGGCTTGAAGACAAGAATAATGAAGAGGTAAAGGCATGGACCAGGGCCCAGCAC
>CAZEZE010000522.1:0-1640 GCA_964516445.1 uncultured Chitinophaga sp.
CGGCGTCGGCTCCTTCCAGCACGGCATTGGCCACATCGGTGATCTCGCTCCGGTTAGGTTTGGTACGGTCGATCATGCTTTCCATCATCTGCGTGGCAACGATCACCGGTTTGGCCCGGTGCAGGCATTTTTTGATAATGTCTTTTTGTATGAGAGGAATTTCCTCAATAGGAAGTTCCACACCCAGGTCGCCGCGGGCGATCATCACCCCGTCGCTTTCCACAATGATATCCCGAAGGTTTTTCAGCGCTTCAGGCATTTCGATCTTCGCGATCACCTTCGCTTTGCAACCGGCTTTATGGAGCCGGGCTTTCAGCCCGATGATATCCTCCGGTTTCCGTACGAAAGAAAGAGCTACCCAGTCAACCTGGTTCCTGATCATGAACTCCAGGTCGGCGAGGTCCTTTTCGGTCAGGGAAGGGAGTGAGATAGCCGTGTCCGGCAGGTTCACCCCTTTTTTGGGGAGCAGGGTGCCGCCGAGCAACACTTCCACTTTTACCTCGTTGTTTTTTGTGATCTCTTTTACTACCACTTCGAGCTTACCATCATCGATCAGTATTTTTTCACCCACCCGCACATCCAGGTGCAGGTCAGGGTAGGAGACGTATATCCTATGCCGGTTCCCCATTATTTTTTCATGGGTGAATGTGAGAATATCACCTTCTTTTATTTCCAGGAAATCGTCCTCCAGTTCACCCACTCTTAATTTGGGTCCCTGCAGGTCGGCCAGCACGGCGATATTATAGGGCTCGGTCTTATTGATCTGTCTCACGTATTCAATGATCCTCGACATATCCCCGTAATTACCGTGCGAAAAGTTAAGCCGGAACACATTCACCCCGGCCTTTACCAGTTCCAGTAACTGTTCATACGAATCACAGGCGGGACCAACAGTGGCCACGATCTTGGTTCTTTTATAAACGTGCTGGCGGCCTGCCTCCTTGTCGAATTCCTTGTGCAGGTATTTTTCAATGTTCTTACTCATGCAGGTTCTACTTGTTTACCGAAATCGTTTATTGTTGAACGTTACCTACTCAGGAGGCGAGTATCTTCACGATCCTCAGCCACTCGTCACTGATCTTGCCCTTGTTCTTTACCGCATCCCGGAGCGGTATGTAGTGCATTTTATTGTTCATGATGCCGACAAAGACATTGTACCGGCCTTCCAGTAGTGATTCCACCGCGTGAAAACCCATCCGGCTGGCGATCAGCCGGTCGAGGCAGCTGGGTGACCCGCCTCTTTGTATATGACCAAGAATGCATACCCGGATCTCCGCATTGGGGAGTTTTGCCTTCAGAACCGATTCCACATTATTCGCTCCACCGAAATCATCACCTTCCGCTACAACGATCAGGTTTACCAGTTTTTTACGGCGTTCCTTTTCGAGCAGGGAATTGATGATATCATCCATATTGGTCCTGCGTTCCGGGATGAGTATGTTCTCGGCGCCTGTGGCAATGCCGCTATGCAACGCGATATAACCGGCATCCCTTCCCATCACTTCGATGATGAAGATCCGGTCGTGCGCATCCATGGTATCCCGGATCTTATCAATCGCCTCCACCGCAGTGTTCACCGCCGTGTCGAAACCGATGGTGAAATCGGTACCGTTGATATCCTTGTCGATCGTACCGGCCAG
>CAZEZE010000523.1:0-1633 GCA_964516445.1 uncultured Chitinophaga sp.
GTCGCCCAAGAGATGGCTGGAGAGAAACTCCCCGGCTTTGGCGTGATAGACTTCCGCCGGTTCATGCAGCAGAACATCGTTCGTAACAGGTTCGAGAACTTGGTGAGTCATTGATGTCTCTCGTTGTGAATCACTCGTGCCGGTATCCCTTAACTACCGATTGGCGCGACAACTTGACGAAACTATTTCACAAATACTCGCGGAGCCCCGCTTCCTCGAAGTGCGCACGCAGTGCCCTGATCCGCGAGTTGAGCGTCGTGCGCGGGATGCCCGTGTCGCGAGCGATCTCCGAGATCGACTGTGTCTTCAGACGCTCGCACAGATCGCGCAGGTCCGGCGGTAATTGTGCGAGCGTGGCCGTCACGTCATGCGCGATGTCGACGGCGTGTTCGAAATGCCGACCGCGCTGGCCAAGTCGCGGATGCGGCGCGTCCTCCGTGATCGTCGAGGCCAACTCCACTCGCGTGCCGTCGTGGGCACGCACCGACTGATTGAGAGAACTGCAGCGGCACGTGTCGCGTTTCTCCGCCCGATACTTGCGCCAGATGGCCGCCGTTTCGCGCTCCACGACGGTGACGATGAACGCGAAAATATTTCCCTTGTCCGGATCGAACTTGGGGAGATTCTCGACCAGGTGCAGCCACAGATCCTGCGCGATGTCGTCACGATCGGAGGGTGTGATATTGTCGTGCGTCGCGAGCTGACGAGCTTTGCGGCGGATGAGGCGGGCGGCAAAGGACTGGACGTCGGTCGGAAGTTGATTGATACCCATGGAAAATTGCTCCTGCTCGAATGGGCAGCAAGCGTGTGGGTATCGACCGGCGAGGGAGCAGTTCCAGACAGCCGCCCTTGGGAGTGAAGGGAGGTGTTGCGAGCTGACGCCGTTGCTGGCGACACCCACAACAGCCTCCACTTGGTGGCCGGCCTGCTGTCTGGTGAAGAAAAAAAACTGGAGACTGGATTCTGGAGACCGGAGGTGACGGCAAGAGGAGTCGTATTTCTTCCTCCAGCCTCCCGCCTCCGGCCTCCAGCCTGTTACGCGGCTGCTTCCTCGTCCGTCATCAGGAACGGCAGGCCGCAGCGAACTTCGAGATTCACGATCACACCGTCGCCCAGCGTGTGGAGCTGGCGAAACATCTCGGCGACTTCCTTCTTCAGGACGTAGTCGTCCAAGCTGACTTCTGGGCGCGGGCCGTTCTGTCCGCCGAACTTGTGGTCCCGCTGGGTTCGCGGCGCGGGATCGAAGACCGGTTGTCCGTCGCGGACGACGAGATTCCGCACGCGGCCGAAATTGATTCGCTGCAGCAGCGTGACCAGGCGGCGCTCGGTAGGCGTCAACTCCTGCGCGCGTCGCGGTGGTTTTCCTCCTTCGTTCTTCATCGCTCTGACTCCTGGGTGTGAAACATGTACTACATACTAAACGGTGATTCGAAAAAGAAACCGCCGCCGCACTAGCGAACCAGCAGTTGCAACTCCTCCAAACGAATTCGCATCGCCATCGGCGAGACGCGGAAATGTTCGGCGATCGGCAGTGACATCCGGTCAAAAATCATGTTGTCCTCTTCGACGGGTGTGGCCGGCACGAACCGGCGACGCACGATCTCGTCATCGATGAATTCCTGGCGGCGAGCCT
>CAZEZE010000524.1:0-1627 GCA_964516445.1 uncultured Chitinophaga sp.
TTCCCGATCTGGCGCATCCGTTTCTTTCCTTCCTTCTGTTTCTCCAGTAGTTTTCGCTTACGGCTGATATCTCCGCCGTAACATTTGGCTGTAACATCCTTGCGCATGGCGGAGATATTCTCTCTTGCCACCACTTTGGCACCGATCGCTGCCTGGATGGCGATCTGGAATTGCTGGCGGGGCACAAGTTCTTTCAGTTTTTCGCAGAGTTTTCTCCCAAATTCTTGCGAGCGGCTGCGGTGGATCAGTGCCGACAAGGCATCTACTTTATCCCCGTTCAACAGGATGTCCATTTTCACAATATCGCTGTCACGGTAGCCGATTGGATGATAATCAAAGGACGCATATCCCCGGGTCTGGGATTTCAGTTTGTCATAAAAATCAAATACGATCTCGGTCAGCGGCATTTCGAAGATCAGCTCCACCCTTGTTTGGGTAAGGTAGCTCTGGTTCATTAGAATACCACGTTTGCCGAGACAGAGCGTCATGATATTGCCGATATACTCCGGTTTGCTGATGATCTGCGCTTTGATAAAGGGTTCTTCGATCCTCTCAGTCTTAACCGGATCGGGAAACTCAGTCGGGTTATTCACGATCACCTTCTCCCCCTTCGTGGTATATGCGATAAAACTTACGTTGGGTACGGTGGTAATAACCGTCTGGTTGAACTCCCTTTCCAGGCGTTCCTGGATGATCTCCATATGAAGCATACCCAGGAAGCCGCAACGGAAACCAAAGCCAAGCGCCTGTGATGTTTCCAGTTCAAAGGTGAGAGAAGCGTCGTTCAACTGCAGTTTATCCATGCAATCCCGTAATTCCTCAAATTCATCTGTATTCACCGGGAAAATTCCGGCGAAAACCATGGGCTTTACTTCCTCGAAACCCTGTATCATTTGGGGATCAGGATTAGAAGCAATCGTGATCGTATCACCCACTTTTACCTCTTTGGCGTTCTTGATCCCGGTGATGATATAGCCCACATCGCCGCAACCGACCTCGCTTTTTTCCGTCATCTTCAGTTTCAGGATGCCCACTTCATCGGCACCGTACTCCTGCCCGGTGGATACAAACTTCACCAGGTCACCCTTTCTGATCGAGCCGTTAAGGATCCGGTAATAAACGATGATGCCACGGAAAGAGTTAAATACCGAGTCAAAGATCAGGGCCTGCAGAGGCGCCTGGGGGTCTCCCTTAGGCGCAGGGATCCGGCTTACGATCGCCTCCAATATTTTGTCCACACCCAGCCCCGTACGGCCGCTGGCATGCAGGATATCTTCCCTTTTACAACCAATGAGCTCAACGATCTGGTCTTCCACTTCTTCGATCATGGCCCCGTCCATATCGATCTTATTGATGATTGGTATTATCTCAAGATCATTGTCAATTGCAAGATATAAGTTACTGATAGTCTGAGCCTGGATTCCCTGAGTTGCATCAACAAGAAGTAAACATCCCTCACAGGCTGCCAGTGCACGGCTCACTTCATAACTGAAATCCACATGTCCGGGTGTATCGATAAGATTCAGTATATATTCCTGCCCGTTCTTATGCTTGTAATTGATCTTGATCGCATGGCTTTTTATCGTTATACCCTTTTCCCTTTCCAGGTCCATATCATCCAGCACCT
>CAZEZE010000525.1:0-1624 GCA_964516445.1 uncultured Chitinophaga sp.
TGCAGCCCGATCTCAATAGGACGGCTGTGGACCGCATGTTTGATCTTTCCGAGAAATAACCGGGCCTCATCGGAATTATAAAAATGTTCCACATGGTCCGCGAGGTTGAATGCGGAACGGTAGGCGGCCATGGCCGCTTCAAGGGTAGCGGTTTTATGATCCTGGTCATAAATATTTTCAAGCACTTCAGCTTTGGAAGTAAGGGTATTGAAAAGGTTGATATAGGAAAAAACCCCGCTGAACTGTTCCGGGTTGGATCTTACATCCGGGTTATTGAACTGGTTGTCGAACTGCTCTATGGCCTGCTGGTAAAAGGGGAGTGCCTCGTTGTATAAGTGTTTCTCCGCCCTGGTGTCAGCTTGATATTTCAATATCAGCCCGTAAGAAATATTCTTCCGGTGACCGTTCCATTTCAGGTTTTCGGCCAGTGCACGGTGAAGATAGAGTTCGGCGGAATCGGGTTGTCCCATACCGGTGAAGGCCATGGCAAAATGCAGGTAAAGGTCTGTAGTCTTCTTGCTGTTCTGGTAATTGACTTTTTTCAGGAACTCGGTTGCCTTGCTGAATTCTTTTTCGCGGAGGTGGATCAGGCCCAGTTTATGAAATAACTCGTTATTGAAAACATTGTAGGAAAGTACTTCTTCGAATATTTTCCTGGCGGCGTCAAACTCTTCGATCTTCAGCAGGGTGGATCCTATATTGATCTTGTAGTTGGCGCGAAGACTTTTCTCCGTTGGGTTTTGCTCTGATAACAGGTCCAGCGCTTTTTCAAAATAGTTGATCGCCTGGCGGTAATTCCCCGTCTCATAATGAATCACGCCAAAAAGATTGTAGAGGCGTTCGGAACCGTCCAGTTTCCCCCCAAACTGCACATTCAGTTGTTCTGCCTTACGGAGGAAAAGAATGGCGGAATCCAGTTTGTCCTGCCGGTACAGGATATTCCCGGTGAACAATGACGGTTTAAAGTAAAACGAATCAGCCACCCTTATCTTATTCCGGTGTTCGAGCGCATTGAGATACAGTTTTTTTGCCGGCTCGAGACTGTCGAAATAGTGTTGTGCCAATCCTGATTTAAGCTGGATGAAAAAAGCCAGGGAATCATTCCCGGATCGCTGAACTACAGGCAGGAGCTGAAGAAAAAGCCGCACTGCCCGGTGGTATTCATTGTCGGCAGCTTCCGTTAACGCCTCATTGGTTTCAGAGAGCCGGGCCAGTTGTTCTGCATGCCGGTACGTATTATCAGCATTCTTATAGGCGGATAGCAGGGATGCGGCGGAGGGCGGCGCTTCCTGGGAGATACCCAAAAGGAGTAAACCGGCGAGGAGGAGCGATAAAGTAATTCTTTGCATGATGATAAGCGAATGCTTATCAAATTTAAAGGCAGAACAGCATTAATGGTCAACAATTATAACGCAGGGCGGACGGGGTTTGGCCGCCTGTTCGATCCGGCTGGCCAGGGCCGCTTCTTCGGCAGAACTGCCGCGGAGGAAAACACCCTGTGATGACCGGTCGTTCAAAATATCCCATAGATACTGCGGCACATCGGCCATGGTATTATACCAATACAGCAGCACTTTCAGTTTATTGAGCGATTTTCCGCTACCGTCATTGATACGGTATTTGA
>CAZEZE010000526.1:0-1612 GCA_964516445.1 uncultured Chitinophaga sp.
TTTACTCTTTTAATCTCTTAGCCTACATTTGCCCCATCTCAAAAACGACCCCATGCTTTTAAAAGAAATTCAGTCAACCGGAAATAAAGACACCCGCAGCGGTTTTGGCGACGGCATTGTAGAGGCGGCAAGAAAGAACCCGAACATCGTAGCGCTGACAGCGGACCTGGCTGGTTCACTGAAACTGAACCAGTTCATGAAGGAATTTCCCGACCGTTTTTTCCAGTGCGGGATCGCGGAGGCTAATATGATGAGTATCGCAGCCGGACTCACCATTGGAGGAAAAATTCCCTACACCACCACGTTTGCAAACTTCTCCACGGGCAGAGTATATGACCAGATCCGTCAATCCATCGCATATAGTGAAAAGAATGTCAAGATCTGTGCATCACATGCGGGACTTACACTGGGTGAGGACGGCGCAACCCACCAAATACTGGAAGACATCGGCCTGATGAAGATGCTGCCGGGAATGACGGTGATCGTTCCCTGTGATTATGCGCAGACCAAAGCGGCTACGGAAGCCATTGCCGGCTACCAGGGTCCCGTTTATCTCCGATTTGGCCGTCCTGCATGGCCCATTTTCACCAGCGACAGACCCTTCGAGATCGGAAAGGCACAGGTGTTTTCCGAAGGAACCGATGTATCCATTTTTGCCTGCGGTCACCTGGTCTGGAATGCGATCCAGGCCGGCGCCATATTACAGGAGAAGGGGATCAGCGTGGAAGTGATCAACATCCATACCATCAAACCGCTGGATGAAGCGGCCGTGATAGCTTCGCTGAAAAAAACAAAATGCGCCGTTACTGCTGAAGAACACAATATCATCGGCGGAATGGGGGATATGATCGCGCAGGTTGCAGCAAAAAATTGCCCTGTTCCTATCGAGTATGTAGGTACGAAAGATACTTTTGGCGAAAGTGGCACACCTGCCCAGCTCCTGAAAAAATACGGCCTGGATATCCCCGATATCGTTGCCGCCGCTGAAAAAGTACTGGCCAGGAAGTAAAACAGTTAACAGATTGTTTCAAAGTAATCGGGCAGGTTCTTTTAAAAATGGACCTGCTTTTTTATTTTTAGTGCTGTGAGGCCTTTAAACATATTGCCTTTCCAATATTCTAACCGAACCAAAGCCCCTGACTAATGTCCCTGACTACAACCAGCGATAGTGAATTGCTCGTACAATTCCGTAACCCGGTTACGAAAGAAAAAGCCTATACCAGCCTCATCCGCAAATACCAGGAAAAACTCTACTGGCATATTCGCCGGATGGTAGTTGAACATGATGACGCTAATGATGTGCTGCAAAACGTACTGATCCGGGTATGGAACGGGCTTGAAAATTTCCGCGAAGACAGCCAGCTTTATACCTGGCTTTACCGGGTGGCCACCAACGAATGCCTCACTTTCCTTGAACAACAGAAGAAAAGGGCTTCCGTAAGCCTGAGCGATGTGGAAAGCGGATTGAGCAATAAAATAAAGGCCGACAAACATTTTGATGCAAACCGGCTGGAATGGAAACTACAGTTGGCTATTCAGCAATTACCTGAAAAACAAAGAGTTGTATTTAGCTTAAGATATTACGATGAAATGCCATATGAAGAGATGAGCA
>CAZEZE010000527.1:0-1606 GCA_964516445.1 uncultured Chitinophaga sp.
GTCTTTAAAATCGGATATTTTAACTGTTGTAGTGTCACCTGAAAATGAGCTATCCATTTTTCTACCCCCATTGTTACAACTAGTAACTATAAATAGTACCATTATAACTTTTACTGTTTTCATTTACCTGTTACTTTTCCCGACGAGTCTCCTCCAATTGTTAGCCGTATTTAAGGAACACTACCATAGGGATTCATCGATTTGAAAATTCGTCAAATAAAATTAAGGACACCTTTCACAATTAAAACAACATTATTATTACCAGAATCTAAGAACCCTCTCCAAAGGAGTCCTTCGGACCTTTGGAGGAGGCATTATCACTTCCCCACCACATAAATCACCGAGCTGCATCTTCTCACATCACCCCAGGCTTTCAGGTTGGACCGCAGCCCGTTGAAAAAAGAGGCCATAAGATTTGTTTTCCCGTTCCTGTACTTGCTGCTGAGCATTGAAATGTAAAAACTATCGTACCACATGGGTTTATAGCTCAGCAGTTTCAATCCGTGTTTTTCCAGCAGCACCTGCATAGATCCCGGGGAAAAATGATAAAGATGCCGGGGAACATCATAAGCTGCCCAGTATTCTTTATAAATGGCGGCGTCCTTAGATGTATAATTGGGGACAGCGATCAGGATCCTGCCGTTTTCCTTCAGCAGGAATTTCATTTGCTCCAGGTAGCGGTGCAGTTCATGCACATGCTCCAGCACATGCCAGAGGCTGATGATATCATAGCTTCCGCTTTCCAATGTAAAGAGTTTGCCGGCCTCCTCTACTTTTACTCCAAAGGTTTCCTTTGCCACTCTTCGGGCATCAGGATCCGGTTCCAGGGCGGTTACCTCCCATCCGGAGGAACTCATTTCTTGCACAAAACCACCCGTGCCGCTTCCAATATCCAATAACCGGCCCTTTGTCAAACCGGCGGCACGCACTGCCAGTCTTCTTTTTCTTTTCAGGGTCTTTTTGCGCACCCACTGGTAGAGCCGGTTGATGATTCCTTTGGAGGTATTACTGTGCGAGATATAGTTCTCCGACTTATAGTAAGGTATGATGGCGACCGGATCCGGGACATTCTGGGTAAAACGAAGCCCGCAGGAATCGCATTCCCAGATAGAAAAGCTTTCGCCGCTTACGGTATGGTCACGGGCAGTTAAAGCTGCCTGAATTGCTGGCGAATCACATACCGGACAATTGCTATAATGAATGACGGAGTTCATTGTATAACTGAAATGCGGATAAGAGGCAAAGTAAACTGAAAATGATGAATTCAGGGCAGGGCCTTATAGGTTACGCCGGATCCGGCAGGCACCAGTTTTTTAGTATTGGCAACGGAACCGGTATCCATCCCGTTTTGTGAAAGATACCATCCGGTGAAAACAACCGCAAGCAAACCGGCGGCCAGCGCGTATACCCACCACCAGGATCTCTTTTCCTCCTGGCGCGACAACATTGCTTCCATTTCGGCAACTGTTTTTTCATCCTCTCCCACCCTGACGGTGTGCTCTGCTTTTTCGCGGAGGATCTTTGCGGCCGGAACAGGATCTTCCCGTATCGCTGGTTCCGATGGAATGAATTTGATCTCACCTGCCAGCCCCTTTTTAATGGTGCC
>CAZEZE010000528.1:0-1604 GCA_964516445.1 uncultured Chitinophaga sp.
CGGCCAGTGCGTCTTCGATTTCTTTGGACGTGAAAACATGACGGGCCGCAAATTTCCGCAGCCAGCGGTTGCGTTCGCTGATGATATAACCGTTGTTCCGGCCGATCACCAGCGAACCGGGTTTATTGGGGATAATGCTCAGCGCCGTGATCTCGGCGAGAGAAAGGTGATCGGGATTTTTCTTAAAATAAAACAGGGAGGCCGCTTTCACGCCCTCAATGTTTCCCCCGTAAGGCACCAGGTTGAGGTAGAGCTGCAGGATCTCCTTCTTGCTGTATTTCCATTCGAGCTGGAAAGCACGGAACATCTCCCGGATCTTGCTCCAGATATTCCTTCTCCCCGGCTCCAGCGCCTTGGCCACCTGCATGGTGATCGTGCTGGCGCCCGACATGCGGCGCATATGGAACAGGTTGCTGAAAAAAGCCCGGACCACGGCGATGGGATTCACCCCCGGGTGCGCATAAAAATGCCGGTCCTCCTTGGCGATGATGGTTTTCTGCAACAGGGGTGAGATCTCGTTCAGTTCCGTTTTCATCCGCCATTTCTGGTCGGGTGTCAGGTAGGCATGCAAAATCTCCCCCTGCTCATCCGTAATGACGGTGGAATAGGCCACTTTATCGGGAAGGGGAAAGAAAAGGTTCAGCAGCAGGAACAAACCAAACAGTACCACGGCACCCAGTCCGAGGTATTTACAGAAACGGTATACCCTCTTCCGGGTATAGAATTTTCGAAAAGCGCGTGTCACGGTTTCCCATTTCATGTTACGAACGCTGATTTAAGTTACAATTATACTTAGCATAACCGTGGCACGCATTTTTCATTTCAAAAGAGTCCTTTACTATTTTCATCATCGATCATCCGGTATGAATCAGCGTAAAAAGTTTTCCTGTTCAAACCCAGTAACTGTATAGCTAACGGACTGTTGGTCAGATCATTATTTCTCTCTCCGCAATAATCGGTAAAAGAAGAATAGTTCCAATCCTCCATTTTGTTAACCATTTTCGCTTTATAAGGATTCTGGTGTATATAGTGAAAACAGGTATGATCATAGGTCTTTGTTTTTCCGGCGATTAATTTAGCCCTGGTATTTTGCTGAAATAAGGAACCGGTGCTTGCATTTTGCTTATTGATTGCCTGGGTATAGGAACTTAATGTATTCCGTATTCCTTCAGAAAGAACATTTCTTTCTTCCCCGTTGATTATTTTGGTGACTAATACCCTGTTATCCGTGTAAATAAGGAAATGGAAATGATTGGGCATCAGGCACCAGGCAAGAATTTCACAAACCGGTTTGATGTGTTTCCTGATTTTACTGATAAAGAATTCATAGTTACGGGGACTAAAGAATATGGTCTGCTGGTTGTTTCCCCGGTTGTAAATATGGTAGAGTTCAAATTCCCTGAATTCCATAAAACAGGTTTATTAGGTAATGGTCAGACAGGCGTGCCACGGTTTGAAACCGTGACACGCCGGCACTTAACAAATATTTATCGGGACCAGCTTGCAACTCCGCTTGTATGTATTGTATCTTTTCGTTCAAATTCTTTTCTTCCTGTATGGACGCCACCGCCTCCTCCGAAGGAATCCTTTCGGAACCATCCGCC
>CAZEZE010000529.1:0-1601 GCA_964516445.1 uncultured Chitinophaga sp.
GATGTTTGCTGTTAATGAAAGTTTAAAAGAGCCGATTCCGTATTACCCCTTATACTAACGCACGTAAAAGTCTGTACAACCACTTGTAAGGTTACGATGCTAATAGCTAAACGATTACACTACAGGGCCGCCTTTTTTTGAAAAAAAATGGTCATTTCACCGAAAAAAAGCTGACAATCAACTTAAAAAGAACTTTCAGGTAATAAGACGTATCTCCTGCCCCTTACTTTCGAAATTTCATGCCAAAGAAATGTTAGGATAAAAAAATCCCGGCCGGGCCGGGATAGTTTGTAATAAATTAACCAGGGTCATTTCATAAATCCCTTGATCAGGTCCATGAGGCCCCCGCCACCACTATCCTGGTCCTGGAATTTATTCTGCGCCTTCTGGGTCAGGTTACCAATAATATCCTGAATATTAAGGCCTCCGGTGGAACCGCCGGCTCCATTACCTCCGCCGGTGAACTGTTCCAGCAGGTTTTGAAGTGAAAAACCTCCATCGCTTTGCCCCTGTTGTTCACTGCTTTCAGCGGCCCCAGCACGTCCCACCAGTTCACCAACCAGGTTGTCGAGGGTGGCTTTCTCGTTATTGGGGTCATATGTTTGCTGGATCAGGCTGTTAAGCGAATTGGGTATCAATGTATTCGCAACATTGCTCGCCGCGGTGGGGGTCATTTTATATTTACCTACCAGTTTGCTAATAAAATAACCGATCATCATGGAAACCATCGGGTTTTTCAGCAAGTTGCCAATTCCTCCGCCCGTTTTATTGCCACTGGTTCCGGCGCCTTTGAAAAGGTCGAGAATGTTTTGAAATCCGCCGCCGGCCATTACATTCTGAAAACCACTGGCAATTGTCTTTGTGGCGTCTGCCATTACTTCCTTGTTGTATTCGTTCGGTACTTCAGGATTATTTTCCACGGAATCCTTCCCAAACTGTTTTACAATGTTGATTAGCTGATCTAACATAATGTTGAATTTTATGCCTCTCCCGGGAAAAGGCGGTGTTGAAAAAATTAACCGGGCAACGAATTTACTAAACCCTGAACGGGAAAATTATGAGATTAACCCCTTTTGCAAATGATATCAGGACGGTTAATTCTGTTTGGCCAGCTTTTCAGCATTCTCCGCGAACTGCAGCGCACTTATCAGTTCCTGGATGTCGCCGTTCAATACGGCATCTAAATTATATAATGTAAGCCCGATACGATGATCGGTGACCCGGGCCTGCGGGAAATTGTAGGTTCGTATTTTAGCGCTGCGGTCGCCGGTGCTGACAAGACTTTTCCGGTGGCGGGCAATTTCCTCTTCCTGTTTTCTCACTTGTTCTTCGTACAGCCTTGTTCGCATCATCTGCATGGCTTTTTCCCGGTTACCCAACTGTGACCTTTCTGTCTGGCAGATCACTACCGTACCGGTCGGGATATGGGTAAGCATCACTTTTGTCTCTACCTTGTTTACATTCTGACCACCCGCACCTCCGCTTCTTGCCGTTTCCATTTTCACATCGCTGTCCTTCAGTTCAAAGTCCACTTCTTCCGCCTCGGGCATCACCGCCACTGTGGCTGCCGAGGTATGCACCCTGCCGCTTCCTTCTGTTTC
>CAZEZE010000530.1:0-1568 GCA_964516445.1 uncultured Chitinophaga sp.
TGATGCTGACTGGCAAAAAAACGTTATTCCGTATGTGGAATCCGTTTCGGAAGACGGGTATTGGAGACAGGATAAGGATTACCATTATGTGCCTGAGAATGCGCAGGAGCTCAATTTTTACCGCGTCAGGAATTACACAATTCTTCCGGGAGAAGGCGACCGATTGGCAGATCAGTTTGAAAAAATCAAGGCTGTATATGATGCAAAGAAATATGCCCATGGGTATGACGTCTATTGGCGATATGGGGCTTCACAAGGCCCGCATGTCACAGCGGAATTGAATTTTGAAAACTGGGCGTATCTGGATAAAGAATTGAAATTTGACAAGGACTTTGAGGAAGTACACGGGGAAGGATCATACCAGCGTTTCCTGGATGACTTTGCGTTGTGCATTGACCGCTCGAAAACCTATGATGAAATCATGGAATTCAGGGCCGACCTCAGCAGCAATTATTAGCATTCAATTCCATAGAGAAAAATACCGGAGCACTCACCCCGGTATTTTTTTTTATGCCCATGAATAAAAAGGACACTTTCAATACCCCCTTTTCCTTATCCGGCAATACCCTGAATTATACAGGGTAAACAATATGCCAGATCACCTTGTTGTTTATTTATCAAGAATCATCCCTTATACGAACCAACAGATCCGGCGATCTACCGGAACTGAACAGGAAATTCAAAGCGAACCTCAATTATTTTCATTCACCAAAACGTATAAGCCATGAAAAATTTCTGCGTGTACATTTGGATCATGGTCGTGGTATTAGGTTTGACACCAGCCTGTCAGACAAGCCGGGCGACCAAGGGAGCGGTGATCGGTGCGGGAGCAGGCGCGGCTACTGCAGCGATCCTGACAAAAAAGAATAAAGCCGCAGCCATCATATTTGGCGCGGCCATCGGCGGTGTGGCAGGCGGATTGATCGGTCATTATATGGATAAGCAAGCCGCCAAAATTCAGGAGGAATTGAAGGGAGCCAAAGTGGAACGCGTAGGTGAGGGAATCCTCATAACGTTTGATTCAGGTATTCTCTTCGATGTAAATTCATCTGGCCTGAAATCGGAAACAAAAAGTAATCTGGAGCGACTTTCCGGCACCCTGAAGAAGTATGACGATACGGATGTTCGGGTGCTGGGCCATACCGACAATACCGGCACTGCTGAATACAACCTGGAGTTATCCAAAAGGAGGGCCACTTCGGTCAAATCATATCTGATCTCGCAGGGCATTGAAGACGGCAGGCTCAAAATCAACGGCTATGGGGAGGCTGATCCGCTCGCGACCAACGAGACTTCGGAAGGCCGGCAGCTCAATCGCCGGGTTGAAATCGTGATCGTGGCCAATGATAAACTGAAACGAGCCGCCCGGCGTGGAGATATCCCGACCGGATAAGCACAAAGAGCCAAATACTGCACTTGTTTTTAGTAAGGAGGGAAACAGCAACCTTGTTGTTTCCCTCCGTTTTTTATCTTTTTTTCCAGTGAATCATTTTCATCGACCGCTAAATAGGTATTTCGGTACGAGGCTTTCGCGGCAGGGTAAGTTTGTTTCGTGATCGGTGATCCCG